>JAFRCG010000027.1 GCA_017404515.1 Candidatus Saccharimonadota bacterium
TATTGCCGTTTACCAATTATGACATTTTTGCTTTCCAAGTCAGCAGTCAGAAACCACTGTCATGCCAGGACCCGCTTCGTACTCTAGTAGCCTGTTTTATGCAGGCCCCCGTGTTCATGCCAGGACCCGCTTCGTGTTTTTCATCAAAAAAACCGAACTTATCGTTCGGTTTTTATTTATCTATCTTATACTCTACATCGTCTCCATAGAGAAAAGTTCAATTGCTGCCTTAGCTGCCGCACTGATCGTCTTTGGAGAGCGATATTTTCTTTCTTTCGCTTCACTTCCGCCAATTACCTGGAAGTCCAATCCGAAATCTTCCGTGCGACCCCCTTTCCTCTTGATTACATTGTTATTGTTGGTTCTTGTCATATATTTTTTCCTTATTTATTTTTATTTTTTTGCTCCGCTTTGAGGCCATAATCTCATTTTGCGTTTTTGCTTGTTAGAATTTTTATTTTATTATCTAACTGTCTTCTATACTAGCACACTTTTCCAAAAAAGTCAATACCTCTTATGCTTTATTTTTTAGTATTTGTCAAATTAACAGAGGTGATTTTACGCCAAATTTCTAATTCTTTTCTAAACTAATCGTAATTTGCTCGCCATTTACCTTGGCTATTTCATCATACTCATAGTTATGTGTGTTGTTTCCAACATAAAATTCTACCGCCAAAACCTCATTTTTGACCATCTCCGCAAATTCATCTTCTATTTCGCAGTTCACATATAGCTTGATTCTATCGTCCACAGAGAGCCCAGCTTTCTTTCTGGCCGCCTGTACAACTCTAATTAGCTCCCTAGCAAAGCCTTCCTTTTTGAGTACTTCTGTTAACTTTTTGTCTAGTTGCATTTTATCGCCGTGTTCAACTTTTTTAACATTTACTTCGTCTGCAATCATTTGCTCGTAGATCTCCGGCAACTTATCACCATCATACACAAAGCTACTTAATGGCTGACGCACCTTTATTTGTTCTTCCGTCTCTGATTTCTGCATTCTCAGTGCTAAGCCCTCAGAGATAATTTCGCGCGTTCTTGCCATTTTTTCTATTACTGCCTCATCAATTTTGCCAGCTTCTGGCCAGTCTAGCAAGTGTACCGAATCAGACTCTCCGCTAAGTCCAGTCAAATTATGATACAGTTCCTCAGCCAAAAATGGTACAAATGGTGCAATAATTTTACTCAAATACAATAATACATAGTATAGCGTTGCATACGCTTCCGCTTTATCACCATCATCTTCCGATTTCCAAAAGCGTCTTCTAGACCTTCTCACAAACCAGTTCGATAAATCATCCACAAATGGCAAAATTCCCGCCGTTGCTTTTGGTAAATTATATTCTTCCATACCTTCAGTTATTTCATTTCTTAAAACATGTACTTTGGAAATAATCCACTTATCCAAATCATTCGCAAGCGACTGAGGCTCTTTTTGGCTACCACTATGAACATCAAAACCGTCAACATTTGCATAAGTCGCAAAGAAATCATATACATTCCAAATCATAGAAATCTTCCTTGCCGTATCCGACACATCTTTGTCTAGCAGTGCAAAATCCTCACCCGAAAGCACCGGGCTAGAGAGTAGTAATAATCTCAAAGAGTCTGCCGAATATTTGTCCATCAACTCATTTGGATCAGTATAATTCCCTAGAGATTTACTCATCTTCCGGCCATCATTTCCCGCCAATGTTCCTGTCGTAATCACATTAGAAAACGCATTTAGCTTCTTTTCGTTAGGTAGCTTTCCAAAAGCGCCAATCTCAGCTAATGCCGTATTCACCGCATGTACATAATAAAACCATGCTCTTACCTGGCCTACATATTCCACAATAAAATCTGCTGGGTAATTCTTCTCAAATTTTTCCTTGTTCTCAAATGGATAATGTAGCTCAGCAAATGGCATCGATCCGCTTTCAAACCAGCAGTCTAATACTTTTTCTATCCGCTTAAAATGCTCACCATCAATATCAAATTCAATCTCATCCACCCATGGCCTATGATAATCATCAAGCTTCACCCCAGAAAGTTTATATAGCTCATCATAGCTCCCCACCACTTTTATTGAGCCCTTATCGCCTTTCCAAACCGGCATTGCAGTAGCCCAAAATCTATCTCGCGACAAGTTCCAATCTGGTGCTTGCTCAATATTTTTGGCAAATCTCCCGTGTTTCAAATATTCTGGGAACCAATTAATATTCTCATTTTGCTCTAGCATTAGTGGCTTAGAACCCTGAATATCAAAGAACCAACTTGGAAATGCGCGATACATTATTCTCTGTTTAGAGCGTGGATTAAACGGATATTCATGCTTAATATATTCAATCTTATAGATAATGCCTTTTTCTTCCAAGACCTTAGCAATAAATTTGTTCCCTGCCCAAATCTCGATGCCCTCTTCGTCTGTATCTCTTACTCCTAATTCGTGCAGCTTTTCTGCCATTTCTGGCAAATAGTAACCATTCTCATCTAGTACATCTTCAAATTCAGCTTCGTCCTCATGTTGCAAATAGAGCTCGTAGTCATCCTCACCATATGCTGGCGCAATATGCACAATCCCCGTTCCTTCTTCATCGCCCACAAACTCTGCTGCATAAATTTTCTGCGGTAACTGTGTCAGAAGATTTGAATATTCCTCGCCTACTAATTTCTTTCCGTCAAACTCCTCTATAATTTCGCAATCTTCGTCAATCACTTTTTCTATCGACTTTTTTGCCAAAATTAGGTATATGTCTTTTTCTTTTAAGAGAACCTTGGCGTATTTGATCTTCTCACTTACTGCCAACATCTTGTTTGCCGGCAATGTCCACGGTGTTGTGGTCCAAGCCAAAAAGTAAGTCGGTATGTCATTTGAATCGTCAAAAAGTTCGAATTTTACATATGCCGATGGATCGGTAACTTCTTTGTATGCATCATTATCCATCGTCACTTCAGCCTTAGAAACTGGCGTTGCAAACTTTGTATCATACATCAACACTTTTCTACCTTCGTAGATTTTACCAGCTTCATAAAGTTCTTTAAACGCCCACCAGACTGATTCCATAAAATCTTTGTCCATTGTCCGATACGCGCCATCAAAATCCACCCAGCGTCCTACCCTGTCAATCGTGCCTTTCCAGGCTGCGCTATTTGACACCATACTTTCACGAGCCTTGATAATATAATCTTCTAGACTCCATTTTGTACCAATTTCTCGTCTGTCTGTAATGCCTAATTGCTTCTCTACAAAATTTTCTGCTGGAAGCCCATGGCAATCCCACCCCCATCTTCTCTCAACTCGTTTTCCACGCATCGTCCAAAATCTTGGTACTACATCTTTTACTATCGAAGAAAGTAGAGTGCCATGATGCGGCATACCTGTAATAAACGGTGGCCCATCATAAAATACAAACGAATTATCTATCGGTCTTTGCTCCACCGACTTCTCAAAAATCCGGTTTTTCTTCCACCACTCGGCCAGTACTTTTTCGTATTCAATTGCTCTTTTTCTTGGTTGGTATTTCATTTTAGCTCTCCTTTCTCCACCTATTTCTCTCTCAAATTAATATTTTTTGCTTTTTCTCTAAATCTCTTCATCATTTTTCTCCCACTCTATATTCTTGTTGACCTTTTCAAAGCTCAATTTTCCAGGTATTCCCTTAAACGGCGACTTAGAAATTTCTTCATGGAACAATTCATAAACATCAACTCCCGCCTTTTTATCAAAATACTCCTTTACTCCATATAGCGTTGTCAAATCTTCTGCCGGACTTCTTAATCCATGACGCCACAAAACGCTACAAAATCTTCGCTCTATCGTAGTTATGCCATGCGCTCCCGCCATAAAATCTGCCAACTGAATCAGTTTATCATCATCGCTAAATTCTATCTGTTTCAAATACTCTTTCAAAAACTTATCTTGCTCTGGATCATCCAGTGTAACATCATCCACTTTTTCTTTTGGGTTTAATGAATGTGTCAAACAAACTCTGGCTATCTCTTCTAAGCCCTTTTCCTTCAAGAGTAGATAGCCATCAATAATGTGTTCCATCCCGGTATTTGGCCCCTTATATCGGCCAATATCATGAAGCAATCCCTCCGCATAAGCTTTGTCGACATCCATGCCACATTTCTTTGCGATTGTCTCCGCCACCCTTGCTGCACCTCTAGAATGATTTTCCCAAGCAAAAACCACAGCATCTTGCCGCTGTGCTAAACCCCATGCAAAAATTTCATCAGCTAGATCTCGCAGTTTCATTAGTACTTATTATATCATAAATACTATCATTTAGACATCTTTAGCCCAAAATGCCACCTGATCCGTCTGTGGTAGCGGCGTACCCTTCCAAATCTGTAGTAACCGGCCATCATTATCTGTTACTACAATTGCTGGATACTGTACAATGTCATACGCTTTTGCAAAACTTTCCCCCTCTATTGTTTGCGGGTCCAGACTCTCTATATCTTTACCGCCAGTGTCCGCATCAAAATCCCTCAGCCAATCTCTGACTTCTCTAGCATAATCAGTTTCTTCATTCCAAAGTATTACCAATCTCATTTTTTGCCCTCCTTTTTATGCTTTTGCTCTTTTATGATCTGTTCAAATTCCGAAAGTGAAGTAAACTCCCTAAATACACTTGCAAAACGCACATATGCCACCTCATTCACCTCTGCTAATACATCTAGTGTTACTTGCCCAATCTCTTTGGAAGTGACTTCTTCTTTTCCAATTTCGTAAATCCTATTAGTCACTTTGTCTACTACTTCTTCTACTTCCAGTGAAGAGTTAAAAAACTTCCCCACGCTTCTCTTTACTGAGGTAATCAATTTATCTCTGTCAAATTCTTCCCTATTACCACTGCGCTTCCGTACCATAATAGTCGGCATTTCTATTCGCTCATAAGTGGTAAAACGATGTTTTCCATCTGCCGTAACTCGTCTGCGCCTAATCATTGTGCCGTCAGTAGTCTCTCGACTTTCCAAGACTTTGCTGTCACCAATCTTTATTCCCAGCACCATTTCGCCTCCTTAAAACCTAAAAGTCTAGCGCCCAAGGCGCTAGACTCAAGATTATTTGCCCTTTTTACGTAATTTTGCTCTCAGCGTAGGTGGCACATCCAAATCCTCCTCATCCTCTGACCGGATTGAATCCCACATATTCACCTTTTCGTCTTTGGTAAATTCTTCGGAAGATACTGTTGGTTGCTTTTCGTCTAGATCTTTCAGATCTACTGTAGTGTCTCCCTCAGTAACCACAGTAGCGTTTTCTGTTACTGCTTCGTCCTGACTCTTGTCTGTAGCATTAATAATCTCTGGTGCAGATACCTGACGATTATTACCGCGGTAATAATCGGAATCAAAACCAGTTGCTACTACAGTTATTACAATTTCATCTTCTAGCTCTGGGCGAATCGATGCACCAAAGATAATGTTTGCATCTGGGGAAACTGCCCCAGTAATTACCTCTGCTGCCTCTTGAATCTCAGACATGCTCATATCATAACCACCGGCTACCGAGAATAGCACCCCTCTAGCACCCTCAATCTTTACCTCAATCAAAGGTGAATCAATTGCCTGCTGTGCAGCTAATACTGCTCTGTTCTCTCCGCTAGCCCTACCAATACCCATCAATGCAGAACCAGCGTCTTTCATTACTGCCTTCACATCGGCAAAGTCCAAGTTGATCAAGCTATGCTCTGTAATTAGCTCTGATATGCCCTGAACACCCTGACGCAAAACATCGTCTGCAATCTTAAAAGTCTCAAGTAGTGGTGTCCTTGGATCAATCGTCTGAAGTAATCTATCATTTGGAATAGTGATAAGAGCATCTACTTCGTGAGAAAGTTTTTCAATGGCTACTTCTGCGTTCTCTCTACGCTTAGCACCTTCAAAAGTAAATGGCTTTGTAACTACGCCGACTGTCAAAATATCTCTTTGATGTGCTTCTTGTGCTACGATTGGACCAGCACCAGAACCAGTACCACCACCAGCGCCCAAGGTAATAAATACCATATCAGCACCTTCTAGTGCCTTGCCGATGTTTTCCCGACTTTCCTCAGCCGCTTCACGACCCTTTTCCGGATCTCCACCGGCGCCCAAGCCCTTACCGATTCTCACTTTATTATCAGCATCTGAATGATGTAACGCCTGTGCATCAGTATTTACAGCTACAAACTCGACCCCAGAAAGTCCGACTTCTCTCATGCGGTCCACTGCAGAGCCACCAGCTCCGCCGACACCTACTACTTTGATACTTGCTGTGCTTTCCACCTCAGTTGGCTTAATTTCGGGCATTTTAATTCCTCACTTTACGATAATTACTTCCATTATAGCACAAAAAATCACCTGTCAACTAAAAATATAAAAAATGTGCTCAATATTTACCCCTATTAAGCCACCACCTCTTAATCGCTCTAGAACTTTTTAAATATTTTTGAAAACAGACCACTCTTTTTGTCGCCAGATTTGGATTTCTTCTTGGTCTTGGCAGAAATCACCTGTTGTCCAGTTTCTTTAGCAGCAATCACCGCTAATCCTACCGCTGCAGCATACTCTGGCATCTCTATTGCGTCTGCTACGCCACCTAATCCTCGTGGTTTACCAATCTTAATTGACGCCTCTAGTGCCTCCCTTGCGAATAATGCTATATCCTTCAGATTAGCTCCACCACCTACCAGCACTACGCCCTCTGGCAATCTACGCTCATACTTTGCAATCTTTATCTCTTTCCTTACACCCTCAAAAATCTCATCCAATCTAGCCTGGACAATCTCAATTACTTCCGCTTTAGAAAACACCATATCTTCGTGTCCACGACGAATCACTATCTCTCCGCTTACTTCCTCTCCGTCCATTGGCTTTTCAACAAAACGCCTCTTGATGTCCTCTGCTACCTTTGTATCCACCTGCAGCATAATCGCTAGGTCGTTTGTGATGTTATTTGCCCCTACCGGCAAAACACCTACATGTTGCAAGTCGCCTTCCTCAAAAATTGCTACCCCAGTAGTTGCCGCACCAAGATCAATTACTGTCACACCGTTTTCCATCTGTTTTTCAGAAAGCACTGCTCTTGCTGCTGCCACTACACTTGGCACCAACTTCTCTGCCTGCACTCTTGCGCCCTCAGTTGCTTTTCGCAAATTTAATGAATTCGGGGTCAGTGCCGATATTACACTAGCACTAAGCTCTAATCTCGATCCAGTCATTCCCAGAGGGTCTTTTATTCCACTCTGTCCATCTAGTGTATAAGAAAGTGGCAAAACATCCAAAATATCTCTGTTTGCTGGCACCTGCCCCACTACTGCTGCCTGTTCTACTCTTGCCATATCATCGTCATTTATCTCGTGGTCTTCTGGACCAACCGCAATCATACCATCAGCCTTTACGCTCATTACATGTGCGCCATTGATAGAAACATATGCCGAATTTACCTCTAATCCACTCATCCTTTCGACTTCGCCTAGCATCCTGTCAATTGATTCGGCTGGGCCAGTCAAATTCGCCACCACCCCTTTGCGCATACCTGCATTAGGGCCTTCATTATAACCAATTACCGAAACTTCCCCGTCACGATTCACCGTAGCTACTACTGCTCGCACATTCTCTGTGCCAACATCAAGACCAACTGCATATTTAGCTACTTCATCCATAGCCTCATTATAGCATAATTATTTTAAGAAAGGCAAGGTTAGAATCTCGTAACCATCCTCTGTTACCAAAATCGTATGCTCAAAATGACAGCCAAAACTCCCGTCATTCATCACTACTGTCCAGCCACTGCCATCCTCGGCAATATGGTTAGCTGGCTTCCCCAGAGAAGACATCGGCTCAATACAGAGTGTATCACCCGGTTTTAGGATGTATCCATGCCCTTTTTTTCCATAGTTTGGCACATCTGGTGACATATGCATTTTTTTACCAATAAAATGCCCCACATAGTTTTCTATCACTCCTAATTTTCCCTGTCTCAAAGTTTTTTCTACTGCCGCCCCAATATCTCCTAAATGTGCTCCTGGCTTCACCTGTTCTATTCCTTCGTATAGTGCGCTCTCTGTTACTGAAATCATCTTTTTTACTGCCGCTGAGCCACCTTTTCCTACCAACATCGTAAATGCCGCATCTGTATAATACCCATCATAGCCAATCACCATATCAAAAGACACTTTGTCTCCATCTTCTAAGACATAATCAGATGGCGCGCCGTGCACAAGCTCCTCATTTGTAGAAATGCAAATCGCCCCTGGGAATTTTTCTTCCAACTCATCGTATGCCACCGTTGCACCCCGTTTTATCACTTCTTTCCTTACCCAGGCATCAATCTCTTTTTCGCTCATCCCTGGCTCTACATATCCTTTCAAATCAGCCAAAAGTTGCCCCAATATCCTGCCACCCGCTCGCATCGCCTCTATTTTTTCTTTATCCATTTTATTCTCCATAACTTTTTTCTCGTTCCAATGCATCATTTTCTATGCTCTCTGGATCGTCTGGCGCCATCACTTTCACCATTTCTGGCACCATCTTTTGAATAACTTTTGTAATCCTCTTGGTCACTTCATCAAAATCGCCTACCCCATCGACTCGCTCTACTGGCACATTTCGCTCTATGAACAGAGGTAAAATTGAACAAATATTTTGTTCAAAGATTTCAAATCTGCGCTCCACCACTTCCTTCACATCGTCGCTTCTGCCACGCTCCTCAATTCTGCGCCACAATTCTTCCTTTGGCACCTCCAGTATTATTGCACCAGACACTCTGTCAAAAAACGCCGAATCTTTGTCGTTTAGCATAATTTCTGTTTGCTTTTTGTCTCTAGGATACCCGTCCAGAATAATTTCCATTCCTTCGGCATCTGCGAACTCAATCTGTTTATTCATCAGTTTAACCACAGTTTCATCGTCTACTAGCTCGCCATTCTTCAAGGTTTCTTCAAATTCCCCAGTATCTCTTAATACCTGTCCTACAGATAACCAACGCCAACCATAAGTATCTGCAATTTTTCTCCCCTGCGTACTCTTTCCACTCCCTGCTGGTCCAAAAAATATTATCATTTCTCCTCCTCTCTTGCGCGCTTAATCATTTTCTCCATATCTTTAGTATATCACACAAAAAACCGCTAGCTCACCCCCTAGCGATTTTAATTTGATTATTTTAGACCAAGTTTCATGCGCTCTGTTTTTTCGGCCTTGCGCGCTTCACGCAAAATTGCTTTCTTTCGGCGCTCTGTTTTAGAAATCGGCTTGGAAAAACGCGTCTGAGATTTTGCTAGTGGCATCATACCACTCTGTAAAACCTTCCTATTGAAACGACGAATGATGTTTTCATTCGCTTCGCTCTGATCTTTTCTTGTAACTTTTATTGCCATATTGTGTTTCATTATACCAGATTACTTCCGAGATAGCAAGAGTTTTCCCTCTATTTGTTCTACTCCGCGTATCTCAGTTTCAAAATCATCCCCTCTAAACTCCTAGTGCCATTCCATTCGTTCTCCATTGCCGACATCCAGATATTCACCCTAGCGCCAGCGCCTATCTCTAGCCACTCTTTTGGAGTGTTAAACGCCACTAATTTCACTGTCTTGTCTCCGCTGTTACCTACCAGCATCCTTAGGTGCTTTCCATCCTCTCCCATCCTATCAGCTCTTAGCACCATCGCGTCTCTTATCAAAAACACTGGTGCTGGATTCCCCTCTCCAAATGGCTCCAATTTCGAAATACCATCTAGCAGCTCCAAATTTAGATCTCCCAGATCGTCCACCTCTACATCTTCTTTAGTATCCAAAAATCGTTCCTGATTTTTCAGTCCCAACCCAGCATAATAGCTATTTATCTCCTTCTTAAACTCTTCATATTTAGCCTCTTTTAACTTTAGCCCACAAGCTGCCGCATGACCGCCCCCAGAAACCAGCAATTTCTGGCACTCGGATAGTGCTAGTGCTAAATTAAACTCGCCAAAACTCCTACCAGACCCCTTCAGGTCCCCATCTACCTCTGTCAATACAAAACTTGGTTTTTTATACTTCTCTGTTAATCTCCCAGCAATAATTCCTATCACGCCTTCGCTCCAATTTCCTCGCACAATTATCACCGGGTCTTCACCAATCCCCTCTTTTTCCACCTCTATTATGGCTTGATTTTGCTGCGTCCTCCGCTCTTGGTTTAGTCTGTCTAACTCCTCTGCAGTTTTAGCCGCCTCCACCTTAGACTCGGTTCTTAGCAGCTTCAACGCTAGTTCTGCCGTCTCCATTCTGCCAGCCGCATTCAACCTTGGCCCTATCTGAAAGCCTATGGCATCGGTGTTTATTTTTGACACTTTTGCCACCCGCATCAGCTCTTTTAGCCCTAATCGCTTAGTTTTTGCCAGCACTATCATGCCAAAATAACAGATTATCCTATTATCTTTAGTTAGCGTCATCGAATCACAAATCGTACCAATCATCGCCAGATCAAGCAACCATTTTTCTTGCCCTTCCGGTATCTGTCCAGCATTAACTAATGCTTTTGCCAACATAAATGCCACACCTGCCCCAGAAAGCTCCTCTAGACTGCTCGCACCTTCGTCTAACTCCCTGAAATCTGGCCTCTTAGGATTAATTACCGCCAACGCATCTGGTATCTCCCCAGATACTTCGTGGTGATCAGTTACAATCACATCTGTTTTCAGCTTATTTAAATCCGTAATTATTTCTTCGTTATTACTACCACAGTCCACTGTTATCACTAAGTCAATCTTTTCTTTTTTTACTCTTTCTACCAGGCGTTTACTCATTCCATAGCCATCTACAAATCTATCTGGAAGCATCGTTTCCGCCCCTGTTATCCCCGCCATTTTCAATGCCTCGCAGAGAATCGTAGTAGCTGTTACACCATCCACATCATAATCCCCATAAACCAACACCTTGTCCCCCTGTTTTTTTGCCAAAATAATCCGTTTTATAGCTTTTTCCATATCTGGCAATTTCTCTGGAGCTGTCAAATTCTCATACTTAGGCGTCAAAAATCCTTCACCCACACCCCTCACCTCTAGTAGTTTCTGGAATAATTTATTCATTAACCAATAGTCTTATTTTTATTTTGGTTTTTCTGACTGGAAAGCTGTTGGCTCTTTATCACCATACTCTGTAATTCCTTCAAAAGTGGGAACTGCTTATTTGTCTGATAAATACTAGTGTTGCCCTTCTTTGTGACAATCAAAAACTTACCCTTCTCTAGGCGTTTTAACTCTCTCTGGATATTTCCAGCATCCTCTTTTATTAACTTCGAAAGTCCCCGCACATGTGTCTTAAAATCTGGGTACTTAGCAAAAACCACCAAGATTTTACGACGCACTCTAGAAGTGATAAATACATCCAACATTGTTTCCTCGCTTTCCTTCACTCCATTATACACCATTTTTAAAAAACATGTATTTTTAACAACATTTTCTCTCTTCACCAGATGTTATAATGTATTTATGTTCTATGAGGTCATCCCTATCCGAGTTTTTCACGAAAATGGTAGCACGCTCACCTATTCTTCTTCACTTTCGCTAAAACCTGGCCACATTGTAGAAATTCCCTTAGGTCGTGCCAAGACTTATGCCATTGTCGTTTGCAAAGTCTCCAAGGTAAATTTTGCCACCAAAGATATTACCAGGTTGCTTTACGATACTCCTCTTCCACAACACATTGTCAAGGCAATTTTCTGGCTTTCGGAATATTATCTTACTCCTCTCCCTCTGGTTGCCAAATTATTTTTACCTCAAGGCATTGGCAAAAATCGCCGCAAAACAGCTGTAAAATCCACTTCTACCCCTGATATCAAAACTGATCCCACTCCCATACCTTTAAATCCCGCTCAAAAAGCCGCCCTAAAAGAACTTCAAGGAATCTCCACCCCTACCAAGCTACTCTTTGGTATTACCGGTAGCGGCAAAACCAATATTTATCTCAAACTTGCAAAGGACGCTTTCTCCGCCGGAAAATCCACCATTCTCCTCGTTCCAGAGATTGCTCTCACCTCTCAACTAGTCCAAATTTTTGAAAAAACTTTCAAACGCCACATCATCCTCATCCATTCTCGTCAAACAGAGGCAGAACGCCACTTAATCTGGGAATCCATCTTAAACTCTGCCGAGCCCCAAATTGTCATCGGCCCACGCTCTGCTTTGCTTTCTCCAGTCAGAAAACTTGGCCTTATCATCATCGACGAGGCCCACGAATCCACCTATTTCCAGGAAAACGCCCCCAAATATTCTGCTCTCCGGCTAGGTAGTTTTATCGCCTCTGCCGAAAAAATCTCTTGTATTTATGGCACCGCTACACCCTTGGCCACCGATTATTATATCGCTAAGGCCAAGCATGCTTTAGTTACTCTCTCCGAAAAAGCCAAAAAAACTGCTATCGCCCCCACTATCAAAGTCATCAATTTCCGAAATTCCGAAAACTTCACTCGCAATCGTTATTTTTCTAATTCTCTCTTAGACGCCATCGCGCGCAATTTAGAACATCACGAGCAAAGTCTTATTTTCCATAATCGTCGCGGCTCTGCACCACTTACTATCTGCGAAAGCTGTGGCTGGCAAGCTCTTTGTCCAAATTGTTACCTTCCACTCACTTTACATTCAGACTCTTTCAACCTTATCTGCCATACTTGCGGCTACACTATCAAGGTTCCTACTTCTTGTCCAGATTGCGGAAACGCCAGCATTTTGCATAAAGGTTTTGGCACCAAACTCCTAGAAACCGAGCTAAAAAAGCTCTTTAGGGGCGCCCGTATTATCCGTTTTGATGCGGATAATTCCAAAGAAGACAGTCTTGATGCTAATTTTGATGCCGTCAAAACCGGCGAATTTGATATCATTATTGGCACTCAAACCATCGCCAAAGGTTTAGATTTGCCAAAACTTGCTACCGTAGGTGTTGTCCAGGCAGATTCCGGGCTCTCTCTCCCGGACTTTTCTTCCGAAGAAAAGACTTTTCACCTCTTAACCCAAGTTATTGGCCGTGTCGGGCGTGGACATCTTGATACTGCCGAAGTATTCATTCAAACTTACCAGCCTGATCATCCAGTTATTCGCGCCGGCATCAAAAACGACTACCAAAAATTCCTAGAATACACTCTGTCGCGCCGCAAAATCGGGCATTTCCCACCGTATTATAATATCGCTCGCCTCACTATCACCTACAAAACTGAGGCCGTTACTATCAAACACATCAAGTCCTATTACAAAATACTCTCTAGACATCAAAACATTCTTGTCTCCAAGCCCACCCCTGCCTTTCATGAACACACTAGCAATGGATATACCTGGCAAATTGTCCTCCGCTCTACTGCTCGTAGCTCTCTCCTCAATGTAATCAGCTCTCTACCTCCTAACCCCAATCTTCACTTTACTATAGATCCGCCATCGCTGCTCTAGGCCTCCTGTAGAGTACCCTGCCACACATCCTGTCTTTCCCCTCTTTTGTTATACCCAAAATTTCCGCCAACTCCACCACTAGCTCCGGACATAAATCTACTACTTCCGCTCGCCAACCCACAATCTCTCTTATTTTTTCCTCCACCTTCAAAAGTTCTGGTGCTGCAATGACTAGCTTTTCTCCCCTAAATCCCTTGGTTTCACGCTGAATAAATTCTTTCAAATCTTTACCTCCATTTATTATCTTTTTCTCCCACTTCTTAACATTCAACTCTTTAATTTTGCAATTTCGCTCTCTCCACCACGCCCATCTATATCTGTTTTCTAAATCCAATTTTTCATTCGACAAAACCATTATTCTCTCATTTCCATTTATCAGTTCAGCTAGGCCACAGCCATATTTCATAAATTTCTTCTTTGGAAACTTTTGCGCCAAAAAATCCAAAGACGCATCTGTAATTATCGTTCCTACCAACACTACCACATCTATATCCTCTATATTCTGGGCAATTCTTTCCCTTATTAGCTCTTGGACACTCTGCGCGGAACTTAGCTTATATTTTTTCTTATCGTCAATCACCGCTTTTACTTCTACTGGAAGTTCTCTTTCGATATACCCAGCCACCAAAGCCACCTCCGCACCTAAACCAAAAACCAAAATATTTATCACTTATAATCTCCTTCCCCACCATCCTATCACGCTCTCCCGCCTCATTTTTTCTACGAGTTAGGCTTATACTACATTCCGTTGCATAAGTTCTTTTTCTCTGTCTCATCTCCCTCTATTTTTGTCAAAAATATGCTATAATTAACACCATGAAAATCATTACCACGCCAAATCCCAAACTTCGTCAGAAATCAACCAAAGTTACAGATATTGACGATTCTATCCATGAAATCATCGAATCTATGATAGAAAATTCTCTAGAGTGGGAGTCCAAACACCCTCACGAGCTTTCTGCTGCCATGGCTGCCCCTCAGCTTGGCATCAATCGCCGCATTATCGTCGTCAGAGATGATCTAGAGGACAAAAACAACAATCATTTCACCGCTCTAATCAATCCAGAAGTCATCAAGACAGAAGGCAAAACCATCAAAGATTACGAAGGCTGCCTCTCGGTCCCAGAGATCTACGGTCTAGTTCCTCGTCCTCAAAAGACCAAAATCAAAGCCACTCTAGAAAACGGCCAAGAAGTCCGTATTAAAGCCGAAGATTATCTTGCTCGCACTTTGCTTCACGAAATCGACCACCTAAACGGCATTCTTTTCATCGACCACATCAAAGATGACACCAAGGCCTTCTACAAACTCGACCAAGACGGCAACCTCAAGCCTCTAGATTACGATAAATACATCAAAGGCAACCAGGAGCTTTTCCCCGATGACTAAGCCAGAAATTATTTTCTTTGGTAATGGTCCACTAGCAAAATATACACTTTCTGTGTTGGAATCATCATGCAATATTTTATTCCATGCCAAGGAAAAAGTAGACCTAGATACCGTCAAAGCCCTAAAAAAATCCCATCCCAATGCTTTTGGCGTACTTGCCTCTTATGGCGTAATCATCAAATCTGATGTCTTAGATCTTTTTGAGCCTATTGGCATTCTCAACCTCCACCCCTCTTTACTGCCAAAATATCGTGGCCCATCGCCTATCGAAACTGCCATCAAAAACGGCGATACTACCTTCGGCGTCTCCATCATGAAACTAGCTCCTGCTATGGATGCTGGCCCTATCTATTACCAAACTTCCTTAGAATTTCCACTTGACACCTCCAAAGATTCTATCTATCAGTCTCTCGGAGAAGCCGGTGCCACTTGGCTCTTGGAGCATCTAGCAAATCTCCCTACCCCTTCACCCCAAGATGACTCTCACGCCACTTATACCGAAAAACTAGACAAATCCATGTCTGCTCTTGACCCTACCAAAAACACCGCCCTAGAACTCTCTAATAGAATTCGTGCTTTTGCTGACTTCCCCAAAAGCAAATTAGAAATTCGCGATTTAGATTGTACTATCATCAAGGCTCATCCAGAATCCTCCGAATTTACCCCTGATGAACACACTTTTGTCGTTAATTTTACCTCCAAAAAAATCGGAAAACCTACCAAGCTATCCCTCTGCTGCCGCAATAATACCTATCTCACTATTGACGAAATCCAACCTGCCGGCCGCAAAATTATGGACGCCAAATCTTTTATCAACGGCTATCTCAAATAACTACTAAATTCCACTTTTCTTGATTTTTTCTTTCAAATCGCTTATACTAGATTTATGCAGTTTGATGATAATTTTCTTACGGAGGTGGGCTTATCAAACCTTCCCGATAATCAAAAACAGGCTTTTCTAAATAACACCAAAGAAGAGCTAGAGATGCGCGTCGGCGAAAAGATGAGCAAAAATATGACCGATGCTCAAATCGAAGAATTTGAAGGTATCATGCAAAACGATCAACAGGTCATTCGTAAAGTCGTATCAGAATTAGGCACAGATTTTAGAGAAGACCCAATCTACAAAAAACTCCTCGAGCGCCACGGCGTTACCGAAGGCACCTGGGATATTATTAGCGAATATCTCTCCATCAAATGGATTCAAAAAAATCGTCCAGATTATCACGATATCGTCCGTTCTACCATTGCCGAACTCAAATCAGAAATCAAAGCAAACAGCGCCCAAATCCTGGCAGCCCAAAACTCCTAAGCTATTTTTGGTCAGCTTACAAAGTTCTCTTTTTCTTTTCCCTAGTAAAGAATTTCAATCTATCACCAATTACCAAATTGATTTTATGCTCTGTTTTTAGTGCTAAGCCACCAATTTCACCAGAAACTAGCTCTGCTACATCTATTTTTTCTTTTTGTACAGATGATACCTCTACTTCTCCCAGGTCTTCCTTGCCATGCATCACGCGCGCCAACATTCCTGCCGCTACTTTTCCTTTCAGCATTTCACCACCAGCAATAATGGAAGTTTTTTCTGTTCTAAACACGCCTTCCACCTTCATCTCGCCTGTTTCGGTTTCAATAATCTCTGCATCTAATAGCTCTTCCATAGAGCTCTTGGCATCATCTAACAGCTCATAGATCACCTTATAACACTTAATTTGCACGCCGTCTCTTGCCGCCATCTTTGCAATATTGGTTGGCACCGTCACATTGAACCCATAAATTACCGTATTCTCCCCTGTCGCCATGTAGACATCATTTTCTGTAATATCGCCTACGCCAGTAGCCACAATATTTAGAGTAATTTCCCCCTTGGTGTCTATCATTTTTAGAGAATCCACCACCGATGTCACCGACCCCAAAACATCACCCTTTATCAACACATTGAATACTTTTGAGTTGTCTGCCGTATTCATCATTCTAAGAAGATCAGAAGAAGTTACATTGGCCGAGGCTGAAGCATCTGCTGCCGAATTTGCATTTAGAAGCGCCATCTTTCTAGCGGTTTTTTCGTCTTTTACCTCAATAAATCTATCACCGAAATTTGGTAGTTCCTTGAATCCAGTCACTGTTACTGGGGTGCTTGGCGTGGCCTTGCCCTTTGGTTTTCCTCTAAAATCTACCATTGTTCTGACTTTTGCGTAGGTAGAGCCCGCCACAATAAATTCGCCAGTCTTTAGTTCGCCACCAGTAACTAGCAAGTTCACTACGCTTCCCTTACCTACTTCCATGTGACTCTCAATTACCAAGCCCTCTGCCGGAATCTCTATATCTGCTTTTAGCTCTTCCATGTCCGCAATCAAGAGAATCATATCTAGAAGTTTATCCAAATTTTGATTCATTTTTGCAGAAATTGGTACCATCGTAATATCGCCGCCCCATTCTTCTGGCTGCAAGCCATGCTGTGCCAAATCTGCCATTGTTCGTGGAATATCCGCACCTTCACGATCAATTTTATTAATTGCTACGATAATTTTGGCATTCGCACCCTGTGCAAATTTGATCGCCTCTATTGTTTGCGGTTTTACGCCATCATCTGCCGCCACCACAATCACTACAATATCTGTTAGCATTGCTCCGTGCTGCCTGATCGCCGCAAAAGCCTCATGCCCTGGTGTATCTAGAAAAGTTATTTTTCTGCCATCATGATCTAGCTGATATGCGGAAATATGCTGGGTAATCCCACCTGCCTCACTTTCCACTGTTTTCTTATTGAGTAATGTGTCTAGCAAAGTCGTTTTGCCATGGTCTACATGTCCCATCACCGCTACCACTGGTGGCCTTAGCACTGCCTTATCCGATAATTCCCTTCTGTCATTAGAAATCTGAGTTGCCGAATTTTTCTTCTCCAGCCTCACCCCGGAAATTCCTAGCTCGTCAATAATAATCGCCGCCGTATCATAATCTAACCGCTGGTTAATCGTTGCAACAATTCCCTCTTTAAAAAGTTGCCCAATCAATGTTGTTACTGTTAGACCTAGAGCATTCGCTAGTTCATCAACAGTAATAGATCCAGCAATTTGAATCACTTTCTCCTGAGATTTATCTTCTGCACTCACGAATAGCTCCTTTCTAGTCTTAAATTAGGTGCTCAACACAAAAAGCAAACACCTAAACAACTTTCTTTATTCTATCATACTTATCTTAATTTGTTAAGAAAATCATATTAAAACATAAAAACAAGCAACATATTTTATCATTTCCTACGCGCTCACCTATGTTCCTTAAAATTTTAGCTTCCAAAAACAAAAGATATATGTTATAATACAATCATGAACAATGTGAGTGTTGGCATGAGTAAGTTTTTGATTGTCGCCAGGTTATTCCTTATTACCTCTTTTATTTTACTTTTTGCTTTTGCCACCGCTATCAAAAAACCACACGCAAAACCTGTAAATATCCCTACAGACATTCTCAGTTCTATCTCTTATTTTGCCGATTTCTCAAAGGTTCTTTCATCTCAGTCCGAAGAATCTATTGCCGAGACTCCAGATGTACCTATCACCTCTACCCCAGAAAACGAAGAAAAAGTAGAAGACCAGTCTGAAAACTCAAAAGATTCCACCGTCAAGGCAGAATCTGTAGAGCCTAACACCGCTCAAACTACCTATAGTTCCAACTACTCCAAAAATCGCACCAGCACTTCCACCGCCGCTTCCAGCAGTTCCAAATCCACCAGCTCTTACGATCCTAACGCCATCTATGTTGATGACCGCGGCGAGGCCATTGATAGCCCTATTGTCATCCCTATTACAAACAATGGCAACGCTTCCGAAAACAGCCAGCCAACGCCAGACCCTAGCACCGAAGAACAACCTTCTACCACAGAGGGCTCCAAAGGCACAGAAAGTTCAAAAGATACAGAATAATCTGTACTACTGTCGCCAAATGTACGAATAACTACAAAAACAAGCTAAAGAACCAGAAGTTTCCTAAAAATTGTGCTACAATAAAACCATAAACAAGGAGTTGCAAATGACCGAAGAAAAAAAGACCAATGAGAAAAATATTTTTACCCCAGAACGCACGGCAAAATATTTCTTTGTATCTTTAATCGGCACTAGCATCGTAGCCTTAATTATTTGGCCACTTCTTGATATGCTGTTTGCCCAAATTGATAAAACTACTTTTACTTACAGTGTAACAAACCACATAATTGCGCCAATTATTTTTGCAGTTATCGTCAATGTTCTAGAATTTATTTTCTGGAATTTCTTTCATAAAAAGAACCGCTAGTAGTGTATGGATAGAAAACTCAAAATTCACGGTGTGTACAAACATTTTAAGGGGAATTTGTATCTGGTAGAAGATATCATTTACCATTCTGAGACCGGCGAAAAAATGGTCGCCTATCGTGCTCTTTATGGTGATAATAAACTCTGGTGTCGCCCATATGATATGTTTATGGGGGAAGTAGATCATACCAAATACCCAGATGTCAAACAAAAGTACCGGTTTGAAGAAGTAAAAAGCCCCAACTTTAGTTAGAGCTTGCGAAGTTATGTTCCTGCAATCCTTTATAGACTGTTTTTATCCCGTTTTTGACTAATGTGCTATCTATAATTATAACACGCAACAGCTATGAATAAAAAATAATGCCCTACGGGCATTTTTTATTCTGGCTCCCCGGACTGGACTCGAACCAGTAACCTCGAAGTTAACAGCTTCTTGCTCCACCATTGAGCTACCGGGGAAAGTAACTTTATTATACACTTCCCCGTCAGTTTTGGCAAGGGGAAAATAAGCCATAAAAACTATCGCTCTCCTTACCTCTATTGCTTTATCTCAAAAATCTGATATAATAATATAAATTTTGCACCTTAAAAGTTTTGATTCAGTTTAGTTCCCCTTTGTAGAAAGGAGTCAGATATGAATACTATTGTCAAACCTAATATCTTTGAGAACCCCTGCCTGTTCCCACCGGAAACAGACCTTCTCATTGCCGTTATTGATCTTGCTTTGTATCCTGCAGCCCTCATTGGTACTTCCCTAAAAGGTGATATCATCTTCCAAGGGCAACCCTACGATTCTACCGCCTTTAATATCTTTCATGCTAAAATGCCTGGCGGCAGCTGCTATGACGAAACTGCCTGTGTCAGCGAAGAACTTATCCATATCATTGTCGCAGAAATTCTTGCCGATGGCCAAGATGATCCTTCAATCATCTATCATGTCAATCAGCCAGAAACTGGCATCACTAATCTTATCATGAATGCCCAGTTTGGTCGCTTTATCAGCAGCATTTTCATCCAGCCAGCCTCTTTTGCCAGGCAAGTTGCCATCAATCTGGCCACCGCCGTGCGTGTTATTTCTAAGCGTAGTAGCCCATATCATGATCATGTCATGCAGCAATCTTTCAATTCTCTGCGTTTATCCGATGCGGAGGTTAGAAGTTCCAGCCTCCTCGCTATCGACATTATGGAAAGTGACTTTTCTGCCGCCAGAGAATACAATGCCTGGCTTGCAAAAAGTAAAGAAGACCATCCAGAGACGCTTACTAAACTCTTTCAAAACACACAAAAACACCCCTAATCCTAGGGGTGTTTTTTCTGGCTAGTTTACGCCACAGTCAAAGAAATCTTGCGACCTTCTCTATCGATGTCTAATACTTTGAACTCTTTTCTTTCATTCAAAGTAAAGACTTTCTCTGGGTCTACATCGTTTCCTTCACCAAGCTCAGAAACATGTACCAAAGCCTCTACTGCTGGAGAAATCTGTACAAAGGCACCAAATGGAGTGATTCTAGTTACAGTTCCCTCTACTTTACTACCTTTCTTTAGACCTTCCACCTCAGATAGCCATGGATCTTCCTTTAGCTGCTTCATGGAAAGGCTGAGGCGTTCTTTATCAACAGCAATAATCTTTGCCTCTATTGTCTCGCCTGGCTTAACATAATCAGCTGGATTATTCACGCGTTCCCAAGAAATCTCGGAAATGTGAATCAAGCCTTCAATTCCATCTACATTTACAAATACGCCAAAATCTACTACACCAGTTACCAAGCCTTTCACCACATCGCCCACTGCCATCTCGGCAAAGCGTGCAGAAAGTGCATCTTTTATTGCTTCTTTTTCAGAGAAGATCAGCTTATTGTCTTTCTTGGAAGCATCTAGCACTCTCACTCTGATAGGCTGGCCTACTAGAGAGTTTAGTCTTTGCAAAATTTCGTCTTTATCTGCGGAGCCTACTCTTGGATAGTGCTCTGCAGAAAGCTGAGAAACCGGCAAAAATCCTCTAATTCCTTCATATTCCACCAAAAGGCCACCGCGGTTAGCATCAAATGGAGTAACCTCTACAATCTCGCCAGCTTCAAGTTTAGTGGAAATTTCATCCCAACCTTTGTCCTTTACCGCTTTGCGCATAGATAGAAGCACCATTCCATCGTCCATTTCCGCGTCAATTACAGAAGCAGTCACATCTTGACCAACTTCCAAATCGCGAGAAAACGCAGCTTCTCTGCGTGGGACCATTCCCACACCATTAGCACCTAGATCTACTAGGATTTCGTGCTTTCTCACTGAGATTACCTTTCCTTCTACGGTATCCCCAGCAGCAATTTGTTTGACTTTGTCACCAGTTTTCTCTAGCAACTCGTCCATTGTTACTTTTTTGGCATCTGCCATATATAATTTTCCTTCCTTTAGGCCCGTTCAAAGAAACTTGCAAATCTACCAAGACTTTATCTAGACAATAAAATCTTATCCACCAAACTCCTTTGAACGAGCCCAAGATTATTCCATTATATCAGATAAGAGGCTCCCTGTAAATACTTACTCTACTTTGGCTCCAACATTTCCCGTCGGTATCCGCTTTCATATGTATATTCAGGAATCTATACTTGGGTTGAAAGCTGGTTCAATTCTAGTCTATACAGCCAAGGGGAAGCAGCTAATCTATGGACATCTACAGCCAATAGCGAATCCGCAGGTCTAAGTATCTACATATATAGTAGCGGAGTAATCACAGAGCAACACATTGACACCAAGCTCTTTGGATTCCCTCTCCGCTAAGTCAACAGAGATAAAACCCACCATTTGGATTACTTTGATTCTGCGGATTAAGAGAACTACCCTGAAAAACTAAGCTATTTGCAGTACCATCCGCAGTATAGGTAGACCATCCATAGCCATACGAGCCTTGAGCAAGCAAATCACCATCTTTCCAGTAGTAAATACCAGCATACACATACGAAAGCGGATACCGACGGGTATTAGTGGAGCGGAGAGTGAATCCATAAGCTTTACTATAATGGTATTGAGGAAAAATAGCACTATCACCGATATCCATAAGATAAGCATCTGTAGAATTATATGCAACAATAGTCCAAAAAAAGCCATTTGCCCCCTGCCCAGCCAGACTATTAGTATTCCAGCCATAATGACCTGACAATACATACGAAAGCGGATATCGACGGGTATTTGGTGGAGTAGGAGACGCAGCGGAGAGCAAACCCGAAGGCCTTACTATCGTTACCCTGGGAGTTGAGAACGCTACTACCCATGCCCAAGCGGTACGCGTTACTATCACTGTAGGTTGTGGTAGCCCACCAGTACCCGTAGGAGTCCTGGTAGTTCAGGGTACCATCGCCCCAGAGGTAGCGGCCTGAGAATACATACGAAAGCGAATACCGACGGGCATTGATGAAGCAGGAGGAAGCTCCAACTTTACAAATCTTTTCTGACTGTTTGTTGGCGAAACAAATGGGAATAATTATTCTACAGCTCGAGTACGGAACTGTCAATTCCGGCGCAGAGCTGCCCAGAATAATTATTCCCATTTGACTTGAGCCAACCAGTCAGAAAAGATTTGTAAAGGTGGAGCCAACGATTTCTGTGCTACAATAATATCATGTATCTAGTAATCGACATCGGCGGCACCAAAACTTTAATCGCAGCCTTCACCAAGCGTGGCCGCGTTATCAGAAAGCTCCGCTTCAAAACCCCAGACAACCGCAAAGAATTTGAGGCTATGCTAAAATCCGCTCTCATTCCCTTCTCTGTTAAACATCGCCGCAAGATCAGTCAAATTGTCATTGCCGTCCCTGGCTGGATAGAGAATAATGTCGCTGTTAAATTTGGCAACCGCCCCTGGAAAAATTTCGACATCGCCGACTGTATAAAAAACTTATTCAATTGTCCTATTACTCTGGAAAACGACGCCAGTCTAGCTACTGTCTACGAGTCATATTTTCATCGTGGGCTCTCTCTGTATCTTACTTTTAGCACTGGTATTGGCGGTGGACTGGCCCGCTCTGGCAAGCTTGCCAAAAATTCCAATTCCGTAGAACCCGGCCACACTTTCTATCTTTTTGGAGAAAATCACCTAGAATGGGAAGATATAGCTTCTTGTGCTGCTATTGGCAAGGCTTATAGCTGCCAAGCCACCTCTGTTCGCGGAGAGAAGGCTTATCTTGATATTGCCCACCGTGTTTCCTTGGGACTCCCAGAACTTATCCATCATTATCATCCAAATTGTATTATTATTGGGGGCCCGCTCGCCCTACTTTTCCCCCACTTTATCACCCCGCTAAAATCCAATTTGCGTCAAATCCTTGGCCCTAACGCCAAAATTCCTCGTATTGTTCCTGCCAAGCGTCCTAAAGAATCCGTAATCTATGGAGGTTATCTCTATGGCAAGTCGCTCCAGGCCTCATCCAGGAAATCTCGCCACCACTCAAAGCAACCTCAGTGACAAAGACCAGGCCTTTTTAGACCTTCTCATTCATGACTATCCCCAATTCCGCTTCTGCTTAAATCAGAGGCGCTTTTCTTTTCGCTTTGCTAATCCACCCGCCAAATCCACCATTTTTGTAGGTCCACCCCAGCCTTATTTTACCCTTCAGACGCTCCACGAGCTCGGTCACGCGCTTTGTGGCCACCAAGACTATCACACACATATCGAAAGGCTCAAAATCGAATCTGCGGCCTGGCAGAGGGCAAAAACAGTATTGGAAAACTATAGGTCCAAGGCCAAATCTCTCCAACAATCATCCAATCCGTCCGTCAAACTTTCCGGCAAAAACCTAGCAAAGATCCTTCCCACCTGGAATCAAGATTATGCCGAAGATTCCCTGGACACCTACCGCGATTGGCTCCACGCCAAATCAAAATGCAAAAAATGCGGCCAAACTTGCTATCAAACCAGAGATGGAAAGTACCACTGCCCTTTTTGTGATACTTTCTGCGGTTAGCTAGCGATTATCCCCATCCCCCGCTATTTTATTTCTATCTAATCTGCTATACAATTTTTCTAGATTTTTCCTTGCTACCTCTGACAAAGGTGTATCTAGATATCTAGAAATTCCCGCAATATACCACAGTACATCTCCCAGTTCCTTTACTACCGCCTCTTTATCTTCTACGCTCAAATCTCCACCCTTATCTCTAATAATCTTCTTGAATTTGTCCGCCACCTCTCCGGCTTCCCCAGAGAGACCCAACACTTTTTCCATCATTGCTGGTGCCATTATTTTATCTGTTTTCCTATCTATTTGCCCAAAAGAATCCGTTACTATTGTCCCCTTCTGGTAATCATCTAGTGTCAATTCTTTTTTACTCTTTAGATCTAATCTCTCCGCCATATTCCTCCTTTCCTAAATTATACCACCTGCACCAAAAATCCCTCTATCAAAGAGGGATTTTTAGCAATTAACTCTAATCAACAGTCTGCTTAGACAGATTTCTTAGCAGGACCACGACGAGAAATACGACCACCCTTAGCACCAGCGATACGAGCTAGAGCTGGGTTAGCGGCAAAGCCACCAGTGTGACCATTTTTACCACCTTTACGACCAATCTGAGCGTAAAACTCTTTACCGTATTTACTACGGTTAGTTTCGGCAGCCTTGAGACCACCAGCTTTTGTACCGGCCATTTGTTGCTCCGTTTCTGCCCACCAACTTTCAATGATAATAAACGCCCCTCTCGGGGTAATAACTACATTATAGCATAGCGCTTTAGTTTTGTCAATATGTTTTTGCTAATTTTTATGTTCTAATATTAAAATCTAGAAAAATTTTCGCTCAACTTTTATTTTCTACCCCTGTCTTTACACGCCCTATGGTCCATTTTTTCAAAAACCGAACACATATTTTAATTTCCGAACAAAAACTGCTTGACTTTATAATCCTCATGGTATAAAATAGAGGTAACTTTGAGCAAATCTGCGAGATTGCTTAAATAAAAAACTCACCCTCACGGGTGGTTTTTTGTATCATTCTGCTTATTGGTGGAGTGTTTCTCGGCGAACCGGGAAACACCCCATGTCTGGTGGAGTAACAGGGATTCAAACCCTGGACCTCCGCCTTGCAAAGGCGGCGCTCTAATCAGCTGAGCTATTACCCCAAATGAGTAGAAAGAGGAATGTTTACATTCATTCTTTCTACGAATACCGGAGTAGAAGCGCAAAGCACGCATTACCCCTTATTCTGGTGGGGTTATGTGGACTTGAACCACAGACCTCGTCATTATCAGTGACGCGCTCTAACCAGCTGAGCTATAACCCCTCAAAATAAATTGTTAATACCACTCTATTCTACTAAATTCTTCCCTATTTGTCAAACACTTTATCTTCATATTTGTTACCATAAGCACTTTTCTTTTCCTCATTTTTTATGTATAATATCGTCATGGATTGGAATTTTAGCTTTGGCTGGTTTTTTCTAGGGTTACTTATCCTCATCGCAGGTACCCTTGTTACTGTTTTCTACCAACCGATCTCAGACAATATGGCCTCTGGCGTCTCATCTTATGAGCGCGTCAAACTTTTTGGTATCATCACCGCCGTTGTTGGCCTCACTGTTATGGCCAACTTACACACTCTTATTCTTTCATTCTTTGTCAGTATCGTCTTTGGCGGCATGCACTAGCACCCACCCCATCTTATCTTTCAAATCTTCCGTAAGCTCTACCCGGCTCTAGTTGTCCACTAGCTCTTAATTTTACCATTTCATCAACGGTGACAAATTCATAATCTTCTTTCTTTAGCTCATCTATCACCCACTCCGCCCCTGTTACGATTGATTCATACACATCATGCATCAGTATTACTGCCCCGTCAAACACTGTGCTCATTACCCTGTCTCTAATGCTATTGGCGTCTCTAGATCGCCAATCTTCCGAATCTACGCTCCAAAGCATTAATGGCACATTCGCCACCCTTTGTACTACTCCATTTATTGAGCCATACGGTGGCCTCACATAAGAAATACATTCTGCCCTGCCTTCTGCCCCACAAATCGCATTCTTTGCACTATCTATCTCTTCTCGCACTCCCGCCTCTGTTAATTTTGTTAATTCTA
This sequence comes from Candidatus Saccharimonadota bacterium, assembly GCA_017404515.1. Classification (GTDB taxonomy): domain Bacteria; phylum Patescibacteriota; class Saccharimonadia; order Saccharimonadales; family Saccharimonadaceae; genus Nanosyncoccus. The sequence continues at coordinate 26,118 of JAFRCG010000027.1, forward strand.
CATGCGAGGTTGTATGACTCTCCACTTCGTGCCCCTCGTCAGCCTCCCTTTTTATCAGCTCTGGGTACGCCAAAGCCCTATTTCCCAAAGCAAAAAATGTCACTTTTACATCTTTTGCTTTCAGCATATCTAGCAATCTACTCGTCTGATCCGATGGCCCATCGTCAAATGTCAATGCCACTATCTTAGAATTTTCAAAATCTTCCAGTTTCCGGATTTTCTTTAACTCCCCCAGCTCCACCTTTATCGGAAGATCTTCCTCTATTACTTCAACTTTTGGCCTTCTTGGCAACTCTGTTATTATCAGTGTCAAAATAATTACCGCAATCATTATTGGTGTTACTACCCTTAGCCATGGAAAATATTTAAACATCTTTATCTTATCAAACATTGTCTTGCCCACTCATACATAGCAATCCCCGATGCCACGCCCACATTTACGCTTCTAGTCGAACCAAAATTTTCTATTTCTCTTATATCATTACACCCCTGCAAAATCTCTTTAGAGAGGCCATTTCCTTCGCTCCCAAACACCAGGGTAGTTTTCTGAACAAATCTTTTAAGCGCTAGTGGCTTTACCTCTGGATACTCCTCCGCTTTTGGCACATTGTTCTCTATCGCCACAACCTCTCTACCTCTCTCCTGTTGATCTCTCAAGAAATCGGCTACTGTATCCCAATGCAAGATCTCTAAGTATTTATCTGTGCACATCGCTCCCCTTCGGTTATACTTCTTTCTCCCTATAATATGCACTTTTGCTACATTAAAATTGTTTGCATTCCTCACTACTGTTCCAATATTAAAATCATGCTCTACATTTTCTATTGCTACCTCTAGATTAGACCGTTTCTTTTCTAATCTCTTTATCACCTCATCATTAGAAAGACCCTTGTATTCATCTATCAAATTTCTGGTATCCTCTGTTTTTTCCTGCATATACCCTCATTATACTCTATTCTTTTAATATTCCAAGAAAATACCCCTGTTTTATAACAGAGGTATCAGTTTGTTGATTATATCATATTTTCAACAAAAAACACCTTACAAAAGGTGTTTCTAGTCTAACTTTTAGCAATTCGGTTGTGCAATCTACTTGTCTCATCGTCATTTATACTCTGCTTGTTGTCGAGTCTTGATTTTAAATCAAGGCAATTATTATGTTTCAAGCTTACAAACATAATTCGAACGACCTAGCTACAGATGTGGGTCACCCCTAGACATCTGCGCATCAAATCCTTCTCAAGAAAGGAGGTAATCCATCGACACGTTCTCGTACCGATGCCTTGTTACGACTTAACCCCAATCATCTCCCCCACCTTAGGCCGCTAAAAAGCGAATTTCGGGTGTTGGTGACTCTCATGGTTTGACGGGCGGTGTGTACAA
>JAFRCG010000028.1 GCA_017404515.1 Candidatus Saccharimonadota bacterium
CAGCATTCATCCAGAGCCAGGATCAAACTCTCCATTAAGGACCTCTTTATGGATTCCTGACGCAATATCTTCTCTTGAAGATCTGCCGGCGTCCAAGGTCAAAATTAGAAAATTTGAATACTCAAATTGAAAAAACTGACGAATGATATAGATTTTTATGCGGATACATTTCGTATAACCAGATAAAAATCAATAAATTGCACAACTGAATTGTTAAATTCCGCTAAGCAACTTCAATAAAGATGTCTCGCAGTTGTTAGACTATCTCCTATCTTATCGCATTTTCAAAGATAAGTCAACAGTTTTTTTGAGATTTTTTCAATTTTTCAAACTTTTTTGACTAGATTTTATCAATTTCTGGCTAAAATTTGCCACCCGCTAGCAAAAACGCTGCCACGCCCAACAAAATTCCGATTATCGCCCCTACAATCACCTGCGGGATTGTGTGTCCTTCCACGATTTTCATTGGCTTGGTCTTAGCATTATCGTCACTTCTTGCAATCTCATTTAGAAGTCTCCCCTGTTCCCCTACCGCATAACGCACATTTACGGCGTCATATACAAAAATTATCGTTGTGCAGAGTGCTAGCACAAACACCGGCGTATCAAACCCATACATCAAACCAATTGCCGTAGTCAGCGCCATAAAACTAGCAGTGTGCCCAGACGGCATCCCACCAGATTTAAACGCAAAATACAAAAAATCAGAAAAAGTGAATTTGCTTCTTTTCTTTGCTAAACCAGTTATTAGCTTGCAGAGTTGTGCCACCAACCATCCCGACACAAACGCCCCAAATAAAAATATTGCCTTTTCCATACTCTCATTATACCATAATAACTTTAGATTTATAAAAACCAGAAATAGAGGCAGATTTTAGATCTGCCTCTTAGAAACTATGTTGCAGTGTTATCTAGGTGAACTATATTGTTTTTTATTACAGTACTCTATCTGTCGCTACTTTTTTCTCCTTTCTTTTGATTATTAGATTTATATTTGCCAAAGAACAAAAACCACCAACCCACCACTAGAGCTACCGCTATCAACACTATCGTTATCAGCCATAGCGTGCTTGGTTTTTCATTTGTTTCTTTGCCTAATTCCGGTACCCCCACATCATCACTGTCAGATACAGTTATTGCCTCAACATTCGTTGTCGTTTTTTCATTTTCACTGGCATTACTATCGCTATTATCTGCAATCTCCAAAACAATGCTCGTTTTTTTCTGGTTGCTGTTTTGGTTATTGGCTGAGTCGCTACTTTGGTCATTGCTCTTGTTTCCCTGTTGTGCATCATTTAAAGTCGCTACTAGCTCCTTATTAGCTAAACTGCTGTCTACGCCAGATGCCGTCTCGTCAATCGGCCCACTAGTTGGTTCATCGGCTGAACCATCCGTCAGCCCATCGGTAGATTCTCCAGTCGGATCATCAGCTGGTCCATCAGTTGAGCTACCAGTCAAACCACCAGTTGAGGCATCGGTAGTATCAGTTGGCTCATCTGTCGGCTCAACTGGATCATCTGGCACTATCTTATAAATTGGTGGCCAATCTCCTGACTCATACACCACGCTCTCTATCGCCGCCGTCAAAACAGCATCCTCATCAGCCGGAATTTCCAATCTATTCCCAAGATGATCATATGGCTGATATTGTATCTTATTTCCATCCAATATTTCCGCCCTACACTCTGTTGCCTGTCCAGATAAGAACACCGTGGAATTTGTGCATCTACTATAGTCAATCCTTCCAGTCAAACTTTTGTTACTAGAAATTATCAAATTATAAAACATCCTACCAGTTTCATTCTCGTACAAATCTCCACCCCGGTTTGCAAACGAATTAATCGGGATTATCTCGCCATTCTCCCATGTACTACTCAGGCGCACAGCCAAACCAACATCTACTATCGTCTCGTCGTCAAAACCACCATTTCCTGCCATACTTAGTTCATAATCACTTGGATCCATGCCGAATCCAATATGGACATAATTTGGAAATTCAAGCTCCTCTGTTTCGTCAACTTTTTCATACTTTGCTTCCAAATATGACTCACCCGGAATTATTTTAGTAATCACAAAGTTCGTCAAAGTATTCACCGGGAAAACTGGTGGATCTACCAATATTGATTTAGCCGAGACATCATTTACTGGCATCATATTATTTACCGTGCCTGCTAATATTGCCATGGCTAAAAGTAGCATCGAGGCCTTTTTAAATTTTGTTAATTTTCGCGTTTTTAGTTCGCGCATAAATCTCCTTTTACAAATTATTTGCCACTCAGCATATCAATCCAGCAAAACCTATCCAAGCATAAGCCCGTTAAATCGTAACATCCCACTTTTCTATCAAGCTCATGCTTGCACAGGTTTTACCTTTGTGCTAAACAGGAGTGTTACAAAACTCTATTGCTTAAAAATATCCCCAAAACTACCCCAAAATCCACCAAAATTCCCTCAAAAAATAAGTGTTGTAGAATTTACAACACCTATTTCTAACTTAACTTCTTTTCGCTCAACTAACAGGGGTCGGCATTAACCGACCCCTGCTGCTATTTTTTTGTATTTTTCAGCCAAATTGTTTATTTTGCAGCTTTTTCAAGCGGTGTTTCTGGCGCTTCTGACTTTTCTTCTTCCTCTTCAGGCAAAACTATACCAATAGAAGCCACTGTATCACCTTCACTCATCCGCATAATCCTCACCCCTTGAGTTGCCCGTCCTAGTGTTGGAATTTCTTTCATTGCCACCCTAATTGCCTGACCCTTAGTAGACATCATAATCACCTCTTTGGCTGCTGGGTCTAATGTGTGGACTGCCACAATTGGGCCAGTCTTGGTAGTGACAGACGCTACTTTGATTCCTACGCCACCTCTTTTATGTACTGGGAAATTAGACACCGCAGTAGCTTTTCCGTAACCATTAGCAGAGATCGCTAGAAGTTTTTGTGATGGATCAGTCACAATGTCCATACCCACAATCTCATCTTTTAGACGAAGTCTCATACCGCGTACACCTCTGGCGCTTCTACCCATTGCGCGTACTTGGTTTTCGTTAAACCTTACTGCCTGACCTGCTGAGGTGGAAATGATAATATCGTTAGAACCAGTAGTTCCCTTTACCCACTTTAGCTCATCACCTTCATCTAGTTTTATTGTAATCAAGCCATTTGTTCTAATATTCTCATAATCTTTGATTGCGGTCTTCTTTATTGTTCCCTTCTTGGTCGCCATAAAGAGATATCCCTCATCACCAAGCTCATTCCCCTGTTTGATGATTGCCGTAATCTTCTCATCTGGGTGCATGTTTAACATATTCACTGCCGCTGTTCCCTTGGCAGACAGAGACGCCTGTGGTACCTCGTAAGCCTTTGAGCGGAAAACCCGCCCCTGTGAAGTAAAGAATAGCAAGAAATCATGTGAGTTTGCCGTAATAATCTGAGAAATCACATCTTCTTCCTTGGTTGTCATTCCACGCTTACCTTTACCGCCCCTGTTTTGCTTGCGGAAGTCATTCTGAGACACACGCTTCATGTAGTTCTCTGCCGTTAGCAAGATTACGCTTTCTTCCTCTGGGATCAGCTCCTCTTCAGAGAATTTGCCTACTTCATGATTGATAATCTTTGAACGACGAGGATCGCCATACTTTTCTTTCAGTGCCAGAAGTTCCTCTTTTATCACCTTCAAGATTTCGTTTTCGTCTGCCAAGATCGCCTCTAATTTCTTGATTAGTTCGTGCAATTCTTTTAGCTCTTCCTCAATCTTATCGCGCTCTAGCCCTTGGAGTCTTCTTAGCTGCATCGCCAAAATTGCTGCTGCCTGTATCTCTGACAAGCCAAACTTATTCATCAATCTTTTATCAGCATCATCGTAGCTTTCGCGGATGGTCTTAATCACTTCATCGATGTTATCTAGAGCAATCTTCAAACCTTCCAAGATATGGGCGCGTTCTTTTGCTTTCTTTAGGTCAAACTCCGTCCTTCTTCTTACTACTTTCTGACGGTGCTTAATGAATTCACCCAAAATCTCTTTTAGCCCCAAGATTCTCGGTTGGATACCATCCACCAACGCCAACATATTGTAGTGGAAAGTAGTCTGAAGCCCTGTCATCTTGTATAGCTGATTCAGAATCTTCTTCGGGAAGGCATCTTTCTTTAGTTCCACTACTACGCGGATTTTACCTCTAGCAGATTCATCTCTTGCATCAGCAATATGATCAAGTTTTTTATTCAATACTAGCTCGCGGACCTTCTCTATAAAGCCCTCTTTACTCATACCATAAGGTACTTCTGTAATAACAATGTTATAACGGCCATTCTTGCGCTCTTCAATATTAGCTACTGCCCTAATTGTTACCGAACCCTTACCAGTAGCATAAGCCTGTTTCATTGGCGCGCCGCCATAAACTTCTGCCCCTGTTGGAAAATCCGGACCCTTCACATGTTTCATCAAATCATCTAGGGTAATTTCTGGATTATCAATCTGTGCCACTGTAGCATCTACTAATTCCCCCAGATTATGTGGTGGAATATTAGTAGCCATACCTACGGCAATACCCATCTGCCCGTTCAAGAGAATATTAGGCAGAGCCGCTGGCAAAACCACTGGTTCCTGTTCAGAACCATCAAAGTTATCCCTAAAATCAACTGTTTCTTTCTCGATATCGGTCAAAAGTTCGGTCCCCACCTTGTCCATTCTAGCCTCAGTATACCTTGAAGCAGCCGCCTCATCACCGTCCATTGAGCCAAAGTTACCTTGTCCCTCAATCAAGGTGTAACGCATTTTCCAAGGCTGCGCCAAATTCACCATTGCATCATAGATAGAAGAATCACCGTGTGGGTGATATTTACCCATCACCTCACCTACGATACGCGCAGACTTCACTGTTGCATGTGGTGCTTTCCATCCATTTTTGTTCATCGCATAGAGAATACGGCGATTCACTGGTTTCAAGCCATCTCTTACATCTGGAAGCGCACGGTCAATAATCACTGACATCGAATACCTTAGGAAGTAATCTTCCATCGTGCTTTCTACTGTCCGAAGCTCAATTCCGTCTATTACTTTTGTTTCACTTTTTTCTTCAGAGGTATTATCTTCTGGTTCTGGCACCTCTGGTATGTTTTCTTTAACATCTTCTTTTACCATATTGCCTCCTTAAAAGTCTAGATCATCCAAATTAACTTTTGCGGCTCCAGCCTGAATAAAGTTTTTACGAAGATCGACCTGATCCCCCATCAGCTTCGTAAAGATTGCATCCGCTTTCTCTGCATCTTCAATGTTCACCTGTATCAGCACCCTATTTTCTGGATTCATTGTGGTCTCCCAGAGCTGTTTTGCATCCATCTCACCAAGACCTTTAAACCTCTGTTGTGCTGTATATCCAGCCTGCTTAAATCTCTCCTGACCTTCATCAATTTTGGTCCCGGCTTTCTTCTTTTCCTCAATCTTCTCTGTTAATGCCTTTTCTAGCGCATCTTCATCATAGAGGTAATCAATCTTGCGAGTATTTCCTGTACCCTTGATCAAGCCAAATAGTGGCGGCTTTGCCAAATAGACATGCCCTGCTTTAATCACCTCTGGCATATAGCGGAAAAAGAAAGTAAGTAGTAGCGTAGAAATATGTGAGCCATCCACATCGGCATCGGTCATAAACACAATCTTGTCGTATCTGAGACCCGCAATATCAAATTGCTCGCCAATACCTACGCCTAGACCCTTTATCAGGGAGACTAGCTCTTGGTTGGCTAACATCTTGTCTAGCCTTGCCCTCTCGGTGTTTAGCACTTTACCTCTTAGTGGCAAAATCGCCTGGATCTTTGGATCGCGACCTTCCTTAGCCGAACCAGCCGCCGAATTACCCTCTACGATAAAGAGCTCACATTCACTTCTGTCTCTAGAAGAGCAATCTGCCAATTTGGATGGTAAATTCAACCCTTCAAACGCACCCTTGCGGATGACATTATCTCTAGCTGCTCTTGCTGCCTTTCTAGCTCTGGCCGCCAAAGTTGCCTTAGAGACAATCTTCTTTGCAATCTGTGGATTTTCCTCTAGGTAATACCCAAAGTACTCACTCATTACCTTGTCGACATAGCCGCGCACCTCCGGATTTCCTAGCTTGTTCTTGGTCTGACCTTCAAACTGTGGATCTGGTAATTTTACCAAAATCACCGCTGTCAAACCTTCTTTGATGTCATCTCCGGTCAGATTCTCTTCTTTCTCTTTCAGTAAGCCATTTTTCCTTGCATAATCATTAATCGTGCGATTTAATGCCGTCCTAAATCCTACTACATGCATACCACCATCAGGGGTCAGCACATTGTTGGCAAACGGCTTCATCGTCTCAGAGAAAGTATCATTATACTGTACGGCAATTTCCACTTCAGAATCTTCTATCTGTTTCTCTACATAGAAAATATCATCTGCTAGTACTTCTTTTCCGTTGTTGAGGCGTTTTACATAAGATTTGATACCCCCTTCAAAATAGAATGATTCTTTCTCCCCTGTTCTCTCATCTACGACAGAAATCAAAATCCCCTTTGTCAGATACGCCTGGTGTCGAGCATAACTTGCCACCCAGCCATAATCAAAAGTAGTTGTCTCCTTAAAAATAGTTGGATCTGGATAAAATGTGATGGAAGTTCCCTGTCTGTCGGTCTTGCCGGTCACCTCTAATGGTTTTACGGTTTTACCAGTATCAAACTCTATGTGATTTATCTTTCCATCTCTATAGACCTCTGCCACCATTCGCGTAGAAAGCGCGTTTACCACCGAAGAACCTACACCGTGGAGACCAGATGACACCTTGTATCCACCATCACCAAACTTACCACCTGCGTGTAGCACCGTCAGCACTGTTTCCAGCGTAGAAAGATGCGTTTTAGGGTGCAAATCTACTGGGATACCACGCCCATTATCATCTACTCGTACTCCCCCGTCTGCTAATATTGTTATTTTTATCTTAGTTGCATATCCTGCAATCGCCTCATCGATGGAGTTATCTGCAATTTCCTTGATTAAGTGATGTAGCCCATCATAGCCAGTCGACCCGATATACATACCTGGGCGCTTGCGTACTGGCTCTAGCCCCTCCAAAACCTGGATTTGTGAGCTATCATAACTATTAGCTTTCTCAGCCATCTTAGCTTACCTCAACTTTATTTATTAACTTCTTCTATCATACACCTTATAGCTCAAATTTTCAAGAGAAAAGCACCTCATCTCCACCCCTGTCAAATCCACAAAAATCAAATTTTATTTGTAGCTATAAGCCTTTTACAGGCGATTTCAGACACCTTTTTTACAAAGTAGCGTCTATATACTATTTTTAGTCCAAAACCGCCTAAAAACGCGTCCTGGCGCGTCAAGGGTACAATCTTTATTTAAGCATAAGCACTGCTTATCTAATTTTGAAAACTTCTTCTTCTCTTGCCTTATCGCTATCTGGCATTGCCATGTCTTCGGCTTTTTTGCCACCTGCTTGCTCTACATCTTCATCTGGTACTACATTATCAAACACCGGCCCATCACTCTTGTTTATAGCAGTATCTACTCCTGCTTCACCCTGCATCCTCGCCACCATTTCCTCTGGTGAACGGGTTGGTTCTGTTGTATTTAGAGGACCCTTAGTAGCGCTCTCTTGTCCGTCTCCCCTCTTATTCATCCACTTCTCCAAAAACCCTTCCGGCTTCTCTGCCACTTCCGCCATCTCTTCCCCCATCCTCTTGTTTATCTCTGCGTCCACTTCTGCTCTTGTTCGCCCATATTTAGTCGCCGAATACAGCTTCAGCGTTTCTAGCACATCTGCATTGGCCACCCCTAGTGGCGGTATCAAATTCATCGTGAACGGTGTACTTGGCACCCCATACATCATCACTGTTGTAATAGCGTGATGATTTGGCTGTTTGTGTAAATCTTCTGCGTTAAACACCGGCAAAAAGGCCTTTTCTAGCATCTCCGCATCTGTAATACCTACTCTACCAGCAATAATTGTTCCCACATTTCCTAAGATCCCCTCTCTAATCTTATCTGTTAGCTGCGTCATAAACTGGTTAGCAATCACCAAATTCAGCCTAAATTTCCTTGCCTCAGATAAGATACTCTCAAAGCTCTCTGTTGAGAAGTTCTGGAACTCATCCACAAACAAACAGAAATCTTTTCTTTCATCCTCTGGGGTATCCACTCTAGACATTGCCGCCGTTTGGAACTTCATCACAAAGATCATACCTAAGAGTTTTGAGTTTATCTCCCCCATCTTTCCCTTAGACAGATTAACTAGTAATATCTTATTATTATCCATAATATCTCGGATATTAAATCCAGAATGTACCTGCCCCAAGATATTTTTCATCATCGTATTAGAGAGAAACGGTCCCCATTTTGAGGCAAACCAGGTGATCACCTCTCCAGCGTCGTTACTCTTTTGGCTTGCCGGAAATTCTTTTGTCCAATAATCATACACTGCCTTATCCGTTACATACTGCAATTTACTCTTTACAAACTCTGGGTCAATAAAACACCTTGGTATATCTATAAATGTTGCTCCATTTGGATCACTCATCAAGAGCAGCGCTGCATTTCTAAACATATGCTGACCTCTTGGCCCAAAGAATCCCTGATTCCCCGGATCATACAACGACTGCAACATATTTATACCCTCTTGTACGATAAAGTCTTTTTGATCCTCTGTTTCCCACTCAAACATATTCATCCCCATTGGATGTTCAATATCCCCTGGGTCAAAGTAAATCACATCATCAATTCTCTCTGGTGGCACCTTAGACAAAATCTCCTCCACCACATCACCATGTGGATCAATAAAGGCAAATCCTTTCCCTGCTAGCATATCTTGATACGCCAAATTCCCCATCAAAACAGATTTACCCATACCAGTCTGGCCAATGATATAGACATGTCTTCGCCTATCATCATCTGCCAGCCTAATCTCTTTCTTTTGCCCCCTAAATTCGTTCACACCTAGTAGTATTCCCTCTGTTACCAGCTTAGCCGGACCATCTACCTGCTTGGTTAGCTGCCTCTCTACCTGTGAATTTGGTATCGTATTTTGGCTTGGCAGATGGAAAATCGTTGCAAGCTCCACCGTATTCAAAATTGAACTGGTATTTCCCTGTGGAAAAATCCGGAAAATGAAATCTTTTGCCAACTTTCTCTCATCTGTTAACATATTATATTTGAAGCCGTTATAGGTCTGCGAGTTAAACTGAGAAAACGCCGAAACCACTCCTCCTATCAAGGCATCAGATCTAGCTTTGTTTCTAGAGCTAGCAATCACTCTAATCAACACCTCAAAACCCGGATAACGCGCTTTTTCTTCTATCGCCCCTATTTCCTCTTGTTGCGCGCTTGTTAGTGGTTTCTCTGGCTCCTTTTGATCTTTCGGGTGCTCGCCCATCGGCTCCACTGGCAGTCTAATCAAATCTCGTACCGTATCCACCACCCAAATGCCATGTCCACTTTTTTTGTTCCCATCTCGTATATTTTTTGTTCGCTCCTCAGAATTTTTAGTCCAAGCACCATCAGTCGGCCTAAACATTAATTGCATTGCCATTCCTTCACCTTCTTTTGCCGCCGACAACGCGTTTAGTAGCGCCGACGATGCATCCCATTTCATATCCTCATAAGTAGCAATCGGATAGACATACTCTTTTCTAAGAGTTAATTCCCCACCAGATACACCAGCTATCCCCGCCTCTTTAGAAAAGATATTATCTTCATAAGCCTCTTCCAACCTGGCTGTCGGATACGCCGAAACAATTGCCTGCTTCACCGTCTCTGTTATTACGGCTGGTACCACCGCATAGTATTTTATTAGCCCATCTGCTGCCACAATCTCAAAAGAGACATGCCTTTGCCCATAAATCTTTGTTTTCCATCCTTTTTTTAGAGTAGAGGAGATAATCGAATACATTATCTGTGCCTGAGAAAGTGCCTCGTTTGTTACATCTCGCTCATCTCTAGAGCCACCCTGTATATCGTCTGTTGATGGCGGCAAGTGTATCAGCATTGGCACCATCTTTACCCCTCGCTCTAGGTTTTTTGCTTCACGCTTTTTCTTTATCTGCTTAGCAATAATCAACGCCACCACCCCTATTGTTGCCATTATCACTAACACCAATACTATCCAGGCAATCAGTGTAGTTCCCTTTGCTAGTCCATTCTCTGTTGCGTCTATCGTAGTGTTCTCTAAAGCATCATCGGAAATCATGCCGCGTTCTCCCCACCCGTATTTATCTGTTTTATGTCTTCTACAATTTCGCTCATACCCGGTATATCTTTTGCCATCTGCTGTGCCATCTCCATGTTTCTCAACTCAGAAAATTCCATCGTTTTCCCTGACTCATCGGCCCCCTGTCTACCAACACCATCTGCCCCATCATCACCAAAAATCCGCCCATAATTATCCCTAAGGCCCTCTGTCATCATCTTGTTCTTGATGTTATCTAGTTCAAACGGATCATTCTTGTACTCTTCTACCTTTTCCTCTATGTACTTCACTGATTCCTTGTCTATAATTTCCCCGTCAAAGTTCAAAATTTTCTGCTTATCAATTTTCCCTTCGGTGGTGCCATCCGTTGCCAAAGACTTCTGTACTGTCACCTCTGGAAAATCGACGATCTCCTTCCCTGTCAGTTCCTCTTTTTCTCCTGATTCCCACTCTTTGACATCTTTTAACTCTGCCGCTTTCCCATCTATCTCTGATACCGCCGTTTCTTCTGCTAATTCAACGCCATGTGCTAAACCATTATTTCCCCCTGTACTTTCAATACCCCACCTATTGTTTCCAGTAGCAATCTTTCCCCAATCCTCTGATTTACTAGCAACACTGCCTAGCTCCGCCTTTACAGCTTTATCGTCATTAACTGGCTTAGAAACCTCATCTTTCTCATTGTCTCCAAGGTTTTCCCCCTGTCCTTCCAAAACTGAGTTCACTGGCGCATCAAAAACCATTGGCTCGCCAGCATCTCTACCCCCGTTACCTCCCGCTTTTGGATTATCCATATGCTTATTTTAGCACATTTTTAGAATAATTTAGGAATATTTCTGCTTATTTTTTAGTTTTATAGCCTTTTGTTTATCACAAAACAGCCCAGCACCACAAAAACCACTGTCATACCAATAGTCGCCAAGTTAAAACTACCAAAAGACCTAATCAATAGCAACATCACCGGCCCAAAAGCAATCATCGCCGCATAGTAATGCTCTTTTCTCTCTGTTCTTCTATACCCCATCAGTCGCACAAATCCCACCACTAATAGATTCACCACTCCAAACACCACTATATAAACCATTGTAAAAAATACTAAAACCCCTAAGGGACCCACGCCCGTAGGGGTAGTAAAATTTATCATCGCGAGAATAATAATCACGGCAAGCAAACTCAGAAGCATCATCAGACGAGTAAACATAACCTCATTATACCACAAGATTTTCTATTTGGCTTAGTTCTCTCCCAGAACACTCGACCCCAACTGCGAAAAGGTCGTTCCAAATATTTGTTTTATTATTCTCCCAAAGATAAGAAATTTTTGCCCTATTTTCATAGGGCTAAAGAGTGGGAGTTATCCGGCACGATTAAATTACTTTAGGCCGCAACTCTCATTCCACTCTCTAGCTTTTGACCGCCTCGCTTTTGCGAGACATTGTCCTTACTAACATCTTCAGTCATTCTTTTTTCTTTAAGGTACTAATGGCTTAGATCTTAGTGCGCTCTACGCATTTAGCGGAGCTATAGGTAATTCCTACTTTGTAATTTATGGCTAGAAATTACCTATTTGCCCGCCAAATCTGGCTTCCTGATAGAATCAGAGGAGCTATTATCTAGCCCCGAAAGCTTATTTGTATGTCATGTTTTCCTTTTAATTTACAATTTTTTGTTTTGGTCTTTTCGACTTGTTTTCATCATAGCACAAGCTCTTTATTTTTTCAAGACCTTTGAGCACATTTTTTATTGTATTTTTTACAACATTCTACTATTTTATTCAATTTTATATCTGTAATTGCGCTTTATTTGTATGTTGTGTTTTTTACAACATTATGCCCATTTTTAGTCTTTTTCTTTGTTCAAAATATTTATTTTAGTCGTTTTCCAGCTTCCGCCCATTTATAAAATTCGTTTGTGTTAGTACCAGGCCTTGGCGCTTCATATTCATAGATCGCAAATTGGTCGGTATCTAAATCACCACCAAGCTGCTCAGCCTCATATTCTAGCCACTTCCTAGCAATATCCGCTATTGCGGCATCAAAATCCTGGTACTCGTAAACTCCTCTGTATTTCTCCCAGGCGTGCTCATACCAGTACACCTTACCATCTTCCTCAAAAAGTAAAACCGTATGGGTGGGGCACTCTTTTGTCCCATAATAGACTAGAAATACCGTCTTTCTCTCTATATCGGTTGGCAGCAAAGACCTTTCCAGCTCTACTTGATCCCAACAAACCCCCAATTTGCTCTTTTTTAGCTCCTCTGGGGCCTGCAGACGGTACTTTTCGCTGTAGTTCTCGTCCACATCGCTATGATGCCTGTAATCATTGTCTACCCAGCCATATTTCACGCCCTGCAGCACTTTTTCTAGCTCCTGTGCCGTTTTTGGCCATTCTGCCTTATCCAATTTTGCCATTTTCTGCCTCCTTTTTTTGCTTTGCCGCCCAATTTTCTTTTGCACTCATTTTTTCTTGTCCTCATTTTATCATTTTCGCAGCCTTTTGACACTCCACCCATCACATTTTGCTTGTGGAAAACTTTCAAAAAATCATAAAAAATTTATGCAAAAAGTTATTGACATAAGTATTTTGGAGAGGTATTATAGAGATAGCTTTTGAATAAAAAAATTATTCAAAGCCAAAAACAAAAATCACTAGCCAAAAAACTCCACACTCTACGAAAAGTCCGGTATCCTCGCAGTTCCGGACTTTTTCTCTGTCCAAAAATAACCCATAAAAGCCCCAAGGGTAGGCTTAAAATACCCCAAAAGCCCTTCCCACCACCCCCAGACCATCAAAAAATCGCCTCTTTGGCGATTATTTTGCTATCTGGTGGAGCTGCCGGATACTGCCTCCGGGTCCGAACTACCTTCATAATACCATTCTACATGCATAGTCTATCTGTTCTTCTTGATATTTCTTACCAGTACAAACAGACAAAATCTGATAAGTGTCATGACCATCTTTCGGACCTCTGTTAGTCGGGCAAAGGACCTATTCCCATAAATCTGATAACTCTATCTGTTATGGAAACTCTCAGTAGAGCCAGCCTATCTATAAATTAGGCAAAAGCAGGCATGTAAGCTACATGCTTGCTGGAAGATTTTTCTTCACTTTTTCAGTACTTACGGTACAAAACGACATGCTTGGTATCTGTTAATAATCCGTCTAAGCTTTGTCAGCCCCAACTAAGATCAATTATACCACAACTGTTTTCAAGATGCAATACTCTGTTATTTCGCTTGCGGTTTTTATCTGTTTTATTATTTTTTACAACACGAATTTTCAAAAAGTATCAGGCTCATGCTTGCTTAGGTTTTTCACTTTTGCTACCTTGAGGTTATGATTGCAAAAACTACCTCTATTATTCCACTCGGATTCAGCGCCGCCGAGATTAAAGTTGAAGGCGCTAAAAACAATGGCCTACCCAGCTTTAACATCGTCGGCATGGGCTCTAGGACCATTTCTGAGGCGCGTGAACGCGTCAAGTCCGCCATCAAGAGCTCTGGCTTCTCCTTCCCTAGCCAGAAACTCGTTATCAACCTTGCTCCTGCCGACCTAGAGAAAGACGGCTCTCTCTTAGATCTACCTATCGCTATCAATGTCCTCATCCTCGCCGGGGAGCTCCAGCAAAAAGATATAGAAGGTTGTGCCTTTGTTGGCGAACTGTCTCTAGACGGCTCCCTTAACCCTGTGCGCGGTATCATCAACATCGTCGAAGCCGCCAAAAAACTTGGCATTCGCGATCTCTTTATCCCTGTTAAAAATTTTACTCAGGCCAAGATCATCTCTGGTGTTCATCTTATCCCAGCCAATACTCTCTCGGATATCTTTCTCCACCTCAAGAAACAGCTTGTCATCTCCCCACCGCCAAATGTTGTAAAAAATACTAATACAGATATAAGCACTACCGATTTGCCGTTTCCTACCCTGGACCAAATCAAAGGCCAAGCCATCGCCAAGCGCGCTCTTTCTATCGCCATTGCCGGACGCCACAATATTCTTCTTTCTGGGCCACCTGGCACCGGCAAAACCATGCTTGCTAAATCCAGTCTTGGGCTCCTACCCCCGCTTGATATTACTGAACAAATTTCTATCACCAAGCTTCATTCCCTAGCCGGCACAACTACTCACATCATCAAGGATCGACCTTTTAGAACGCCTCACCATACTAGTAGCTTAGCATCTCTCATTGGTGGTGGCGCCAAAGCCACCCCGGGTGAAATCTCCCTAGCCCATCTTGGAGTCCTCTTCCTTGACGAGCTTCCAGAATATCCCAGATCCCATCTTGAATCACTCCGTCAACCGCTAGAGGATCACGAGGTGACTATCTCTCGCGCCAAAACCAAAGTAGTCTACCCTGCCGATTTTATGCTTATTGCCACCATGAATCCTTGTCCTTGTGGCTACCTCGGCGACCCCTCGCATTCCTGCACTTGCACTAACACTAGGATCGCGAATTATCAGAGAAAGCTTTCTGGTCCACTGCTAGACCGCATTGATCTGTTCGTCGAGATCGAACGCCCAAAAGCCTCCGATCTCCTTTCTAACTCCTCTCCATCAACATCTTTGCGCCATGATGTTGTAAAAAATACTGTAACAGATGCTATCGCCATTCAGCATCAGCGCTACCAAGATCAGCACACTTTCAATTCTTACGCTTCAGCTCACTCTATCACCGAAAATTTTTCCCTCTCCAAATCTGCCGAGTCTCTGCTAAACTCCGCCTCCAGCCGCCTCAATTTGTCCGCCAGGAGCTACTTCAAGCTCATTAAAGTCGCCCGCACTATTGCCGATCTAGAAAAATCTAATTCCATTCTTGATTCCCATATTGCAGAAGCCCTTACTTACCGTCGAAAAAACTAATTTGACCCCTTGAAAAATTCTAGCATCTTTGCTATAATGAGAAAGATTAAGGTTAAGAGAAAGGATCCCCATAGTCAACAATAATTCACGCACTCGTATAAACGGTGAAATTCGCCACGAAAAAGTTCGTGTAATTGGTAGTCAAGGGGAGCAGCTTGGCATCATGAGTAGTCGTGAGGCTCAAGCCCTAGCTCGCGATCAGGGCGTAGATCTTGTAGAGATTGCCGCTAACGCTGATCCACCTGTTGTCAAGGTCATCGATTGGGGCAAATACCAATACCAAAAGATGAAAGAGCAGGCCAAAAATCGCAAAAAAGCTCGTGAAAAACAGTCCGAGCTCAAAACGATGAAAATCGGCCTCAAAATCAGTGACAACGACCTTAACATTAAAATCCGCAAGATCAAAGGTTTCCTTGAAGACGGTGACCGTGTCAAAATCATGATCATCTTTCGTGGCCGCGAAATGGCCCACAAAGAAATCGGCAATGAACTTCTAGACAAGGTCCTTGCCGAGATTAGCGACCTCGCCGTAGTCGATGGTAAGCCTCAGCTTGCTGGACGCAATCTATCCATTGGAGTTCGAAAGAAGTAACTTTAGACTTCCTAGGCTCGGATAGCGCACTTTTTGTGTAATACTACACATATATATCAACTAACTAAAGGAGTTTTTATGCCAAAGCTAAAAACACATAAAGGCACCGCTAAACGCATCAAAATTACCGGTTCAGGTAAACTTATCCGCGAGCGCGCCTATCAAAATCATATCCTAGCTAAAAAGTCGAAAGCTAGAAAGCGCAATATGAAAACCGCTGCCGAAATCAACGGTAAAATCGCTAAGAATATTAAGACTGCACTAGGAGTTTAAGATGAGAGTTAAAAGAGGCGTGGCTGCTCACGCAAAACACAAGAAGATTATTACCAGAGCTAAGGGAATGCAGCACTATCGCACCCGCAGCTTCCGTATGGCTAAGCAAGGCGTCATCAAGGCTCTTCGCTATAGCTACAGAGATCGCCGCAACAAAAAACGCGACCTTCGTTCCCTTTGGATCACCCGTATCAACAATGCCTCCAGAGAACTTGGCCTTTCCTATTCCCAGCTAATTGCTGGTATGAAAGCCAAAAATATCAATATTGACCGCAAAATCTTATCTGATCTTGCCGTCAATCAGCCAGAGGCATTCAAAGCTATTGTTAATACTGTGAAGGAGAAATAAATGGCAGTTTGTGAAATTTCCGGCAAAGGCAAAATGTATGGACACAATGTTTCCTTCTCTCAGAGAAAGACTCGCAAGGTTTTCAAACCTAATGTCCAGAAAAAGACCCTTACAGTCGATGGCAAAAAAGTCAAAGTCAATGTTGCTACTTCTACCCTTCGTACTCTAAAGAAAAAAGGTCTCATTAAATAACAAAGCCAACCAAAAACCGCTGAGCCCAAAACTCAGCGGTTTTTTGATGTGATGAAAGTTTTATTTTTTATCTTAAAAGCTCAAAGTAAGCCGGGTTCTGTCGTCGATAAATCAACGGGCAATCATCTATCTAGACACTAAATTGCTTCAGTGTTCAAGCGGTAAGCGTGCATCCTCGGGACGAGGTTTATAGCACTCCTTGCAGCCGGTAGGGTTTGCCTCCGTTAAATGTCACCATCTAGCGCTGTGGGCTCTTACCCCACTCTTTTCACCCTTGCCTTTCGGCGGTATAGTTTCTGTGGTACTTTCCCTACGCTTACGCGCGGTTGCCGTTAGCAACTACCGTACCCTGTGCTGCCCGGACTTTCCTCTGGCTATGCCAGCGATTGCCGTTTGAGCTTTTTTAATTATAACACATTTATCAAAAAGTCTGGTTAAGATTATTCGATTTTCTAGAAAAATGCCCCACCAGAGCCTTATTTGCCTCTGCATCGGCCTGCTGATTCTGGTCTCGCTTCACATGCACAAATGTTACCGCCTCAAAATTCGGCAACATATTCTTGATATCTTGATGTATCGGCAAAAAATCCATACTTTTCACCGGATAAATTCCCTTCATCTGATTGACCATCATCAAGTTATCAGAGACAAATTTCACCCGTTTTAAACCTAGCTCTATTGCCTGTTCGCATCCCTCCTTCAAAGCATAATATTCCGCCACCCTAGAAGTCGCAAACCCAATAAATTCTCCTCCTCTTTTTATCTCTTGGCCATTTTCACCAATAATGTAATATCCAATCGCCGCCGGTCCAGGGTTGCCTTTGCTACCACCATCCACATAAACCGTTGCTCCATCCACCGCGCTCCTAGCCATCACCTCGGCTATACTAGAAAGTCTCGGTACATTAGCATCTGAGGTCCCTAAGATCTTCCCACCTAGTACCTCTAATACAGAAATCGACGATTCATTAATTCGAATTGCTGCTAGTTCTTCATTTCTTAAATACTTATACTCGCTATAAACTTCCTTTGGAGTCAAAACTTCATTAGCTAGCTTTATCTTATAGATTACAAATAGGTTGCCTAATTGGCTACTGCCAGCTATGCCCACAAAGGTAACCACATCAAACAGTTTTATCTCTGATACATCCACCCCCAAAAAATCATATACCACCCGTGCCATTGCCTCTTCTGGCTGCTCGCCAAACCTGATTTTCCCTGTTGGCAGTTCCCAATCTGGTAGTTCCTCGGCACGGCCTTTTATTTTTTTAAGCATCAAAATCTTGTCATCTGTTCTAACAATACCTACTACTCTGATTCTCTGCTTCATCTGCCACCCTTATGTCTTATTGCCCTAGTAGCCGTTTTCCCCTGTTGTATTAACAAGGTGGGTAAAATCTTATGCGTATCTCCACGGAGTCTACGCCACGAAATCCCTTTATTACGATTATTCAGGAAAATATCGTAACCACTAGGGCTAATTCTATTATATCAAGAAATCCCTACAAGCATATAAAAGAAATTCAAAATTCCACCAATCATTCCACTCAGTAACCTAGATAACACCGAAGATAGCACCACCACCAAGATCAATACCAAAAATAGACCTGCAGTTCTCTCTATTCTTTCCATTACTTCTCTAGCTCCATCTGGTGCAATTGCATATAACACTCTAGATCCATCTAGCGGTGGTATCGGCAAAATATTGAACACAAAAAATCCTAAGTTCACCATCACTAGATTTACAAATATCTCAGTTGCCACTCCGCTATAAGTCGTAAATATGCCAAGATTATACCCTATCAAAAAAGCAACTAGCGCCAAGATAAAATTAGTTAGTGGCCCAGCTATTGCTACTAATGCCATCCCCCAAACTCCAAATTTTAGATTTCTCGAATTCACTGGGACTGGCTTAGCTCCACCGAAAATCGGCCCTCCTGTAAGATACAGAATTAGTGGCACTGCCACCGAAAACACTGGATCAATATGTTTTATTGGATTCAGTGTTAGCCTCCCTTCTTCTTTAGCCGTAGTATCACCCAGAGCATAAGCCACCAAACCATGTGCTAGCTCATGCAAAATCATTGACACCAAAATCACCCCCAATACAATCACTATCCCCAAAACATCAATCTGCATTAATTTAGTGCCACCACCTCTAGCGTAGCTGGCAAGGCATCAGCATTTTTCACCTTTAGCCTCTTTTCGGTCCTTGCTGCCACCTTCAAATCGGTTACCATGCCATCAATATTTCCCATTGATACCACTAGTTTTGGCTCTATTTCGCGTACTGCCCTTACCGAAGATGTACAGAGAATGTCCATCATACCCAAATCATCTAGTCCCTGCTCAATATCTCCCAAAATTCCAACATGTACTCCGCCTATCTCTACATCATAAATCGTTTTGCCAGAAAGCTTTGGTCTCTTTCCGTCGGCCTTTCCATCAGCAATATCTTCTGCCGAAGATCCTTTTTCTGGTACAGGCAAACCTCTAATTGTTGCATCGCCTATCTCAAACTCACCTGGCCCTTGAATTGGTCCTACCTCCAATCCTGCATCAATTGTGTATTGCGCGACATTAAAAGTTACCGTTGTCTTCTTAGTAATTATCGTAATTTCTTCTGGTTTTTTGCTCTCAATCTCAAACATAATCCTCCTTTTTCTTTTTTATCAGCCTTTTATAATCTTCTCTGGATCATAGATTTCAGAAATCTCCATTTCCATCAGATCCAGAATAAACCTATCACGCACACTTTTACGATACGAATAATCGTCTTCGCTCATAATCACATAATTCAGTGGCTTACCCATTTTCTTTTCAATTACTTCTGCCCAGTGCGTCAATTTTTTCGTTCTGTCATCGCCGATAATCAAAATGTCCACCCCATCCTGTCCCGGTATTCGATTTGTAACAATTAGACCCTTGAGATAATTTTTTACAGGTTTCGCATACTCGTCCCAGCCGCTACGCTTAACACTTGCCTCCCGGCTGAACTCCATTTTTGCAGAAAATATTTCTAGAAGTGCATGACTCAGTGGATGTTTAGTATTTGCCGAGTAATAAACTTTATTATCGTAAGTTTCATTTTTTATTACTCCTATACTATCTAGGTTGAGTAGCTCTCTTCTTACAGAGTTGATCTGTTCGTCAATTACCCTAGTAATCTCCCTAACATAAAAAGATTTATTAGCATTTCCAAAAAATAGTCCTAGTAGCTTAGTCCTTGTCTTCGAACCAAACAATTTTTCTAGTGGAGTTGCATTTTCTTTAACCATCTTGTATACATTTTATCACGCCTGGTTTAATTTTTTCAAGTGGCAACCAAACAATTTTATCATTCCTCTTAAACCAAGTTAGCTGGCGCTTAGCCAAATGCCAATCATCATAAAATGCTAATCTTTTTGCTTCCTCTAGGTTATATTTACCCTGCATATATCCCCAAGCAAATTGGTATATGTTGCTCTTCATCGCTTGGCTATTCCATCCATATTTTTTTACCAAAAATGCCGTCTCATCATAGAGTTCCTGAATAAATAATTTATTCACCCTCTTTTTTAATCTTTCCCGCAATTCTTCTGTTGGCCATTGCACTCCAAAAATTTTATATCCGGATACCATTTTTTGTCTATCAGAACAATTTATTTGTTCAGTAGTTATATGTTCTCTTTCACTGCTGTTCTTTATTTTTTCTCCAGTCTTCCCCCTAAACTTATAGTCATAAATTAGTGCATCGACATATAAACCTGTTCCGCCCACTACTATTGGCACATGTCCCTTTGCTTTAATTTCATAAATTTTTTGTTCAGCCAAGGCCTTCCAATCTGCCACCGTAAACCTTACTCCTGGTTCTACTAGGTCTATTCCAAAGTGCGGCACTCCTTGCTGTTCTTCCTTACTTGGTTTAGCTGTGCCAATATCCATATACTTATAAATCGCCCTGGAGTCCGCCGAAATAATCTCCCCACCTACTTCTTTGGCAATTTCTATAGATATTCCAGTCTTCCCTGAGCCAGTTGGCCCCACAATTACAATTACTGGCCCAGTATATATTTTCTTGCCTTCAATAGTCTCATTCACGCTATTTTAATTCTTGCAAAAACTTGCCTAGCTTGCTCAAACTTACTTTTTCTTCTCTGCTCCCACCATCAGCATTTTCATCATGAATCCTTACACTCACCTCTTTGGCGTCAATATCTTTTGGCCCTATAATTAGCACACATGGAATTTTCATCTCTGTTGCACGACGAATCTTCTTGCCCAGAGAGTCTGCTGAAGCATCTATCGCAAATCTTAGTTCGTTATATTTTAACGGCTTATCCAGTACTACCTCAGACAGTGCCTCTGTCACCTGCTCTACATAATCACCCACCTGATCATTTACCGTCAAAATCCTCACCTGCTCTGGAGCAGCCCAAAATGGGAACCAGCCCGCAGTATGCTCAATAAACACCGACAAAAACCTCTCAATTGAACCCAGCGTTGCGTGGTGAATCATCACTGGTTGCTCTTTTTCACCCTTCTCGTTGGTAAACTCCAAGCCAAATCTATCTGGCTGTACAAAATCTAGCTGTACTGTCGCTACCTGATGTTCCCTACCAATGGCATCTTCTGCCATAAAATCGATCTTTGGCCCATAGAAAGCAGCCTCACCCTCTGCCTCAAAGAAGTCCAAACCATTTTCTATTGCTGCCTCTTTAATCTGTGCCTGTGCCATCTCCCAAAGCTTTGGATCTCCAAGGTATTTATCTTCATCACTCCTATAGGATAATCTAGCGCGCAACTTACTCATCCCAACAGTCTCATATAGTTCTCTGATAATCTCTACTAGCTGTTGAATCTCGCCTTTAATCTGTTCCTTTCGGCAAAATACATGCGAATCATCCTGTGTCAGTGATCTCACTCTAGAAAGTCCGCCCAGTTCACCAGTTTTCTCGTCTCTATAGTCCGTTGTGGCTTCCATATAGCGTACTGGCATCTCTTTGTATGTTCTAGGTCTAGACGCAAAAATCTGTGCATGATGTGGGCAGTTCATCGGTTTCATTGCAAATTCTTCACCATTTACCTGTGAATGTACCATAAACAGCTCATCACCAAATTTGGCATAATGCCCAGATGCCTTATAAAGATCCACCTTGGTAATATGTGGTGTCCACACCTTAGAAAATCCCGCTCTCGCCCTAAGAGATAGTGAATAATTTGCCATCACCTCTCTTAGCACTGTTCCTCTCGGTGTAAACAATGGCAATCCTGCCCCTACCAAGTCCGAAAATGTGAATAAATCTAGCTCTTTTCCAAGTTTCCTATGATCTCTAGCTTTTGCCTCTTCCTGGCGCTTCAGATACTCGTCTAGCTCTTCCTGCGTCTGGAATGCTACACCATATAGTCTAGTCAGCATTTCTCGCTTCTCGTCACCTCTCCAATAGGCTCCAGCTACACGAATCAGCTTAAACGGACCAATCTCACCAGAGTCCTCTACATGTGGCCCCTTACAAAGGTCAGAAAATACTTCTTTCCCGTCCTTAGTCACCATTGTATAAAACGATATTGTTTCCGATTCTGGAAGTTCTTCTATCAATTCCTTCTTCAAGGTTTGTTTGCCATCTATTGCCCAAGAAAGCGCTTCTTCCCTAGATTTCTCTGAACGCACCATCTCAAATTTCCGCTGGATAATCCCTCGCATCTTCTTTTCAATTTTAGGGAGATCACTATCAGAAATCTTGGTGTCACCAAAATCTATATCGTAATAAAATCCGTTTTCAATTGCCGGCCCAATTCCAAACTTCGCCTCTGGATATAGCTCCTTCACTGCTGCCGCCATTACATGAGAAAGTGTATGACGCATCCGCTCCACAAAATCTAAATCTGGCTCTGCTTCATCAATTTGTTTTTTGTTCATAACACTTTCCTTTCTTATCTTATATTTTACCACACTTCTGACTTTTTCTGTATTTTTATCGTTTTTTATGTTAAAATATAAGAATGTGGGTCGCTAGCTCAGTTGGCTAGAGCGTCTCGTTTACACCGAGAAGGTCGGGGGTTCGAGCCCCTCGCGACCCACCAAAATGAAAATACGAGAGCTTGCTCTCGGATTTTTGTTTTGGGGGCTTGTCGCGCATGGGGTGACCTGCCCCTCGCGACCCACCAGTACAAAAGTAAACCCCGAAGGGGTTTATTTTATGCTACAATATACTTATGGCAAGTGCGACCACTAAAGCCAAGGAAGCAAAATCATCTTCAAAGGCTCCTGTCTTTGCTGAAGGGCTTTGTTTCAAAAAGCTTTTCTTCATTTTCGTTATTGGCAGCGTCTTTGGAGATTTTTATGAACGCATTTTGACTCTTGTCGCTCATTTTATGGGTGGAGATCCATTTTTCTGGGAAAGAAGAAGCGCAGTCATTTATGGCCCCTTTAGCATAATTTATGGCATTGGCGCCGTTCTCATGGTACTAGCCTTTGCCAGAAAAAAATACACCTGGTGGCAAATCCTTATCTTTGGTGGCCTTATTTGCGGTATCTTTGAATATCTTATGGGTCTCTTTCAGCAAATCTTCACTGGTACCAGCTCTTGGGATTACAGCGATCACTGGCTAAATATCGGCGGCAAAACTTCCCCTTATATTATGCTTGTCTGGGGCATCATCTGCTTGGGTTTCATCAAATATCTTTACCCTCTACTTAGCAGTTGGATCGAAAAAATCCCTGCCAAAATCGGCAATTACCTTTTCTGGTTTTTACTCATCTTCTTAATTATAGACATGCTACTTTCGTTCTCTGCTGTCGTCAAAATGAATCTTCGTCACCACGATATGCCTACCTTAACTCCATATGGTAAATTCCTAGATACTGTCTATCCAGATGATAGAATTCACAAAGCTTACCCCAATATGATAGACATTTAACTTTTGTCTACATTTCCCATCCAAACACTCTCAAAAATCTTTGCCATAGAGATGGTTCTGATACTAAATTTTGTGCGTTTGCATTTACACTATATTCTCTGCCATTTAGCCTTATTTTTAGCGTGCCACCGGCTCCACTCATATCCAAATTATAGACATTTCCATCTTCATTCCAAGCAATCGTATTTAGCGTTTCACTAGCTACAATTGGCGTCTTTCCCATCCACCAAGAATCGTAATACCCCAGCTCTTCGCCATCACTTACTACTACCTGTTCTTTTAGCTGTTCTTGCGCGCTTGAGATTAGTTTTAGCATATTATCAAAAGAATTCTGTCTAGTATCCTCACCCAAAATCGCTGCCGTTATAATATGCTCCCCTTCCAAATATCCAGTCACCAAACAATATCCAGAAATTCCGTTATATCCAGTCTTTATCCCAGATATTCTATTTACCCCCAAAATCTTATTGGTGTTTTCTATCGTCCCAGCTACCGGTACTACCGCACTCTGTCTTGAAACAATTTCCGCTAGCACCGGATTTTGTAGCACTTTCTGCCCAATTATTGCCAAATCCGCTGCCGTGCCTACTGTGCTAGTTCCGTATCCACTAGCATCATCGCCAATTTCTATACTTGTTATCCCCCAACTTATAAGCCTCTGTTTTGCGTATTCTCTATATGCGTCTATCGAAGAAAACGCCCATCTTGCCAAAGTGTCTGCCATATTATTGCTTGAGGCTAGCAGCATTGCCGTCAACGCATCTTTCTCACTTATTTCCTCACCAACCTCCACTGCTGTCACCGAACCATTGTTCTGTGTATACCAAATGTAATCCCTGTAATCTTCCTGCGATATCACCAAAGTCTCACCGCTCTCACCCAGCTCAAAAGGTTTCTTTTCCATCACTATCAAGGCCACAATCATTTTGGCCGTACTGGCTATCGGCAGCATCCTTGTAGTGTTTTCAGATGTATCGCCTTGCAAAACTATGCCATCTACCGCCACAGCTCTTTTAGTGTCACTCTCATTTCCTAAATCAATAGACAGAAAATCTGGCAGCTCAAAAGTTACTGCCATCTCCACCTCGGTGTCCAGAGTAGCCATTCTGTATACCAGAATGGTTGCTCCAAACACCAGAAGTACTACAATAGTTTTTAAAACAAGAGATCTATTTTGTCTTATCTTAGGCATCACCAATTATTGTAGCTCAGTACCGTCAACATCGTAATCAGAAAGTGCTGCTTTCTGGATTGTTGGGTCCTCATAAGTATTGTAGTAATAGGTCTTAGTTGCGGCAGAATATCCACCAGTATAGACTGTCTTCTCAAATTTACCATCAGCCATTGCTGCAGCACCATCAATCATCGCTACACCTGCAAGTGTGTGGAATAATCTTGATACATTTTCTTCCTCAGAAGATTTGGCTGGATAATGCGTGTTTAGATAAGCCACGCGCACAAAACGAGATGGAGAATAGTAATCACCAGGAATACCACGCATCAAAGAACCAGAGCCAAATACAGAAAGCTCCGCTTTGTCCCATTTTATAGTACCAGGATCTACAGAGGAAAGATTCATATAGTTTCTTAGGTTTTCCCTATGCCATGCATAACCTGGTTGGTTAGTAAGCACATCTACATCGTTATGGAAGATCTGCATACCATCAGCAGTATATTCTACCACAATGCTTCTCTTTGCATCACCGATAATATAATGCAAAAGTGATACTGGATATTTATCATTAATTGGCTTAGCTACAATTACTACACTCTTCAAGGCTTCCTCTACTTCGTCCACCGTTTTGAAATTCATTGCTATCCACAAAGGAAATTCGTATGCTGCGATATTAGTTTTACCATCCACTGCATTGGCTTCATATTGTGCATATCCTGGGAAATTTAACCCTGCAATTGCTAATCCTGCCTCATTTCCGCAGTCAAAATAAAGTGGTTTGCCTTCTTCTACGATACCCATACCAATCAAAGCGTGTTTTGGAGTAAGCTCACCCAAGAAAGCTGATTGGTATTTATAACCTTTTGGCGTCACTACAATCTTTTGGCCATATCCTACTGACCAGTCTAAGTTCCTACCAAAAAACATATTACCTTTATCATCATTGAAACGCACACCTGTGCACATATTTTTGCCTCCAATCGTGCTTATGTTTAATATCTGTGCCTATTATATACTACTTTTTGACGATTTTCTTGGTGACATCAAATTTTTCCATGTAATTCGCAGTTAGTAACCTCGTCTGCGCATAAAACGCTGCCGCCGACTGATACACAATAGCCACCACCGGAGACAAAACCCACTGCAATACCATTCCTACGGACTTAACTCTATTGTATTTTTTAGGTCTAGGTGGCAACATTCTCAGAGAAACCAACACCGTCACCATCAAACCGATTGAAGCAAACAGCTGAATCCAAGATACCGTCACCGGTAAATTATAGGTAAGCAGTTCCCTACTCTGAAAATTCAAAAGCCTTGGTATCCAACCACCAAAGGCCACAATTGGACTCATCGCCGCCAGAGTCACATGCCCGTCTAATAACCTCATAAACTTTGGAAACAGCAACCATAGTGGCATTTTTCTGCGTTTCTTGTCTGCCATTCTCACTCCCACATATGCTACATCACTCGCACCATAATCCCATCTTCTTAGCTGCACAAATTGCGCCTTTACTGTCTTCCAAAAACTCTCCTCTAGTACAGCATCTTGATAGATTGGCACCTTGATAGATAACACTTCGTATTTCCCCCGGAAATGGAACAAGCTCCGCCAATACTGGTGTCCATCTTCCACAATCGTCCTCTTGCTCCAAAAATCCATCTCATAAAGCGCATCCAGTGGCTGCGAATGCGAAGCAAAATTTCTAAGTAGATGCGGCCTCTTTACATTAATCACATTAAAGAAAGAGTTAGATACCGCAATTACCCTCATCGGTGCACTAGCATCCCAAATATTATTCATAAATAGCGACACTGGCTGAAATGCCATTCTTTTTCTATCTGGATTCACTACAAATTCATACGCTACATAATCTAAGTACCCCTTGCTCATCCGGTTATCTGCATCTAGCGATGTCACAATTACTCGCTCCATCGGTATCTTTTTCTTTGCTACATACTCTGCTAAATGTTGCCCTGCATAAGTTAGATTTGGCCCTTTCCCCTTTATCTCCTGCGGCAAACCATCTGGATGCTTTACGATAATAAAATCATAAAACACCCCCTTAAACATCTCCTTTAACTTCTTAGCATTTTCTTCAATTTCTTTTCCGCCTCGCTCTTCATAACCGAGTACAAAAATTATTCGCTCATTATCAAAAGTCGTATCTCGCACCGCCTCCACCGTTGGCACCAGCGTTTCCATTCCCTCATTATATGCCACCATTATCACCGCATGGTAAACCTTTTTTGGATCTGGAAAATCATTCGGCGCAACGCTCATCATTCTCAAATTTTCTATATGTTCATCAAAATTAAACGCTCGGCTAGAGCTCCCTCTTAGTGCCTCAAATTTTTCGTGCGGAGTTTCTAGATCTATGTATCTCTGTCGCCAATCCACCTTCATTGCCTGCTGGATTTCCCTGTACCCCTGTACTGTCCGCACTGCTACTCCCACAGCTTTCACTAGTGTAATTGTAATAATAATCAAAAGATAAATCGCCCCCAAAGTCGGAGAAATCAAAGAAAAGACAAACAGCGCTATTATCATTGAATAAGATAGCGCTCCTGGCAAGATCTCAAAAAAACGATATAATCTAGTCCGTTTCCCCAGCGGCAACTCTAGGTCGTCCGTCATAATTATTCGGCCTTCCAAACCTCGTCGTTCTCTAGCCATATAGGTAAATTACCCCTCTCCTAGCAACCTAAACAGCACCAAAAATGTGCCCAACACTACAAACAGCGAAATCACCACAAACGCTCTTGCTGCACTCTCCCCTCTCCTCTTATAGAGTTTTATTGCTATTAAGTTATGTATGAACCCCATTATAATAGCAAGCATCGAAAACGCCAGCATATCTACCCAGCTACCATCTCTATATCCGCCAGCTATTCTCATCTCCGTCAAATCTTCCCCAGCAAAACTACCTATATCTCCATATCCCACCTTCACCACTGCAGACGATGGCTCTAGCGTTATCAAAGAAGTAATCAGGAGCGCAATCGCCACCAGCGCTAAAACAATCATTAGACCAAAAAGCGCCTTGTGGTCTCTATAGATCTCTCTAAAATTTCGCCCAAAATCATTCATAATCTCCCCCCATTATACCACAACTGCTAAAGCTTTCGTTCTTTAATTTTGTGCACTAAAACACGAAATGCTAGCAGCGCTGAACCTACCAAAATCATCTATTCTCCTCTCAGTACTCTACGCGGGTTATTTACTAATAAATCCTGAATCGCTTGCTCTGATCTCAAAATTCTCATCAATTTCTTCCTCACAAGCTCCACCTGATACTCATCAGTATATTTATGTATATCAGAGGCTAGACAAAAGATTTTATTGCCAAAAAGCAAACGCTTCAAGGTCTTTTCTGCCCTTTTCCCGTATCTACCAGTTAGCGATAGGTAGTTCCCCTGCAACAAACAGCCCATTCCAATCAGCTCATCCACTTTTTCTGGATTTTCCTGTACATAGATATAGCGCTCCGGATGAGCGATTACTGGCACAAAACCCATCTGTACTAGAGAAAAAAGCGTATTTTTGGCTGTTTTGTCCTCTGTCCGTATCGGAAATTCAACCAATACATATTTAGTCGAATTCAGCGTCGATATTTCATACATTTCTGGGGTAGTTTTTCCTACATACGCGGCTAACATCTCTGCTAATTTTCCGTCAATATAGACCTCGTTTCCCAGGTATAGATTCACTCTCCTGCCCGCGCCAATTGCCGCCTGTCTCAGTTCATTAAAAACCTGCCACTTTTTGACATTATTAGCATTATAAATGCTTCCTTTTATATAATGTGGCGTCAAAATTATATCTGTTACACCAGCTCTTTCAGCCTTTTCTAACATTGCCAAACTTGTTGCCATATCTGGCGAACCATCATCAATGCCAGGCATTATGTGGTTATGAATGTCAATCATTATTTAGTTTCGAATAATACTCATCAGCATAGTAGGATGAATAATATCCGCCTCCCACCTTAGCTTTATTAATCACCACTCCAGAAATCTTAGAATTTACTTTTTCAAAATTCTTTTTTACATCTTCTAGCTGGTCAATCTTAGTCTTGGCGTTAGTCACCGTCACAATATTTACATCTGTATATTTTGACATCACCAGCGCATCAGAAAGTCCTAATGCTGGTGGACAGTCAATAATCACAATGTCATACTGTTCACGGAAACTATTAATCAGCTTGCGGTTATTCTCTGAGGAAATCAGCTCTAGTGGATTTGGAGGTGTAGGCCCAGCTGGCAAAAGATATACATTGTTTACCTGAGTAGGTTTTACATAAATCTCTGGCCTAATAAATGCCATCATACCCACATTCTCTGCGCTTTTATAACGCAAAATGTAGTTAGAATATCCAGCCATTTTGTCATTCTCTATGCCAAAGATTTCGTGCTGGCGACCTTTTCTCATGTCGCCATCTACCACTAATACTCTCTTGCCATCTTGTGCAAATGCCGTTGCTAGATTCGCTACCAAGAAGCTCTTACCATCACCAGATTCTGGAGAAGTCACCAAAATTGTCTTTAAATCTTTCTCTACAGAGGAGAACATCACATTAGTTTTGATTGATTTTACTGCTTCTGCAAAGGAAGATTTAGGGTTAGTCGCTACCACTAGATCTTCTACGCCACCACGGCGAGTACCGTCCTTGCGCAATTTATGCTTATGCTTAGAAGCAAGATTCTTCAAATTGAATTTTTTGTCCACCATCTTATTTTCTCCCCGCATTTGGCACTACGCCTAGTACCACCAAACCTACTTTATTCTCTACGGTTTGAGTACTTTTAATCGTATTATCAAGATAGAACATCAATAGCACCAAGCCTAGTCCAGCGGCAAGACCAGCAGCTGAGTAGCCCAGCAATTGTTTAGCGACATTGATATTATATGGGGCCGTTGCAGCGGTTGCTTTATCTACAATCTGCACATTATCTATTTTGTATAGCGTTACAATCTCGGTCTTAAACTGCTTTGCTACTTCATTAGCGATCCTCTGCGCCAATTCTGAGTCTTTATCAGATACGGTTACATTGATGATCTGTGTACTAGTTACAGAGCTTACGCTAATTTTAGAAGCTAGTTGTTCTACTGTCATACCTAACTTCAAGCTGTCAATCACCTTATTTAACACATTTCGGCTCTTGATGATTTCTGAATAAGTTTTCACCAAATTGTTAGACAGTGTCACATCGTTAGTCGTGATACTGTTATTTGATGTCTGCTCGCTGGTAAGCACCAGTTTGGTAGTAGAATTATACATCGGTGTTTTGAAATAAACAGAGTAAATTTCTCCCAAAGAAACCACCGCAATGAGTACCAAAATCACTATGTAGAATTTTGATAATACATATCTCATTAATTCTTTTAGATTTATTTCATCCATTTTAGACTTTCCCAATATAATATAAACACCGATTTTACGGTATTACAACCATTTTAGCACACTTTCACCAAAAAGTCAAGAGGCTCATGTTTAGAAAACCCCTTTATTTTGCCTCACTAACTACGACCTATAAAACCACTTTGAAATATTTATAAAATCCACTCGCCAACATCTCTTGGCTCTCATAAACCGCATCTTTTAATAACCGAACCCAACCTTCCCAATCCTCATATCCTTCTTCGTCACTATAAAGCTGCATTGCTGGAGCTATTTTTTCTGCCTCTTCATCTATAATTTCAATAATATTCCCCGTCTTAAACGGCCCCTCCCTCAATTCTTCTACTATCTGCAAAAACTTATTCCGATAATAGCTAGATTCTATTACTTTCTTAAATGTTGATCCTTCACCGCTATATTCACCTTCCATCAGTGATGCTAGATGGTCTTTCTTGTCACTCACATAAAATGTCTCATTTCCCCACACTAGATCCGTATCGTAAATCAAGAATCTCCACTTGCCATCGCTATATCTGTTATCTGGATTTTCTCCACCTATATAACGCCAAATCTCAAAGTTATTCCCCGGCCAATCCACATTATTCCACAATATTTGTATTGCATAATATTTCAAGTAGCTATCCATATCTATTGACTCTTCCAGCTTTTTCCTATTTTCCTCCTGCTCTAAATCTTCTTCAAATAGCCCGCTTACTCCAGCCGCCTCAAATACTTCTACTTCTGCACCCTTTATTTTCTCTATTGCATCAGAATTACTCAGGCCAAATCTCTTTTTCAAAAACGAATCCGAATAATTTTGTTGCATATTCATTATTCCGTAATATTCACCATTCAAATACGCTACTGCTCGCTTTGTTGCCGAATACCCATCAAATCCGCTTTCTTCTGCCAATCTTGATGTCACCGAAGATCGGATATTTGCCTTATCTCTATCTTGACCGCCAGCCGATAATCGCAGTGAATTGTATTTTTTAACTACATTAAGACCGGTCGTGCTACTACCCGACTCTCCAAAATCATAAGCCAGTTTACTATATCCATATTTCTCATTAGCTACTAGTTTCAGGGCTTTCACCGGCGCCGTCACCACCGTTTTTCCCGATACTTGAATCCCAATATCTTGGTTCCACAGCACCTCTCCTTCTGGGTCTATCCGTACCACCTGCGCATCTCTAATCCATTCATCCGTACGCATATTATAATTTCCCCAGATATAGTCATCTGTTCCTTCCAGTTTGGCTTTACTCTCATCATAGACCTTTCCTCGCGTCAAAATTCCCTTCTCATAATCGTATAACCCATCATGGTCAGAAGTTATACTGATAATATCCAATGTTATGTCTTCCTCTGGGTTATCCGTCAAAATATATGTCTCAGAAAAGACTTTGCCACATCTCCCGCCAATATAACAATATGCTGCTTTTACTGGGTAGACTTTCACATTTTCTAATAGCTCCAATCTTATTGGGCCATCATAAACCACACCTGCAGTCTCCGGGTCGTCTCCATCCAAGGTGTATTTGATCATTGTCACCGGAGAAATTATTGCATCGCTAGTTGCTAGCTCTATCTCTTGGCTATCTGTATATAACCCCGTTTTTTTGCTAAATGTTATCTCTATTTCCTCTGATGGGCCAGCCTTGCACCACCAAAACACTCCCAGCGTAGCCATCAAAAGTACCGCCACCACAAAAATCAGTATTGTCGCCAAAGCCACACACTTTTTCCATCGTTTTTTTGGCGGATTCTGTTTTGCTTCTACTAAAGCCTTCTGCTTTATCGCCTGCCTTCTTGGGCTTTCAACTTTATTGCTTTTACTATCCCTGTTTTTATCATCAGCTTTAGCTTTAGTATTCTTAATATCAATACTTTTAGCCATTTTAGAAACTTTAGTATTTTGACTGCTTTTACTGCCTTTGCCATCTTTTTTAGTTTTCCTAACCGGCACACTTATTACCGCTTCCACTTTGTCACCAAAATTAACTTCAATCTCGGTTGTCTCCGGACCTTTTATTTCTACTTCAATGTCTCTTGCCCGCCCAGTTTCCATTTTCTTACTCAAAATCCATTTCCTATACTAATAGACCACCACAAAAACACCTAAACATTCTACATTTCTATTTTATCATAGCTTAGCCATATTTAAAAACTCCATGCTATAATATCTCTATGAATATAGCTTTCCCAGAGTTAGAAAATCCTATCGTCAAACAAGCGGTTACAGAATATTCCAGTAAACATCCGGATTTCTCCGCGGTACCAGCGAGTTCCCTAGAAGAAGCCTGCAAGTTAGCCAAATCCGGCACCGCTGATGCTCTGATTGCCGGGATAGATTATACTACTCGTGATGTAGTTTTGGCCTGCAAAGACTATCTGGGAGCCTTAGGGAGCACTTTTTCTAGCTGCTTTGTCATGAAGCGCCTTAATAGTTCCAGCACCGATCAAAACACCAATCAGGCTAATCTTCCAGACACGCTCATTTTGGCTGATGCCGGTGTCACCAAAAATCCTACCATAGAGCAACTTACCGACATTGTACTCCAAACCTACGAAACTGCCACCAAAATTTTAGACGAACCTAGGATTGCTATGCTTTCATTTTCCACTTTTGGCAGTGCCAAAGACGAGTCAATTGACAAAATTAATACCGTTATAGAGCGCGTCCATGAAGCTCGCCCAGGGATCTTGATCGATGGCGAAATGCAGCTAGACTGCGCCATAAACCCTCGCGTTGCCGAGAAAAAAGCGGCGAATCACCCTTCTAAAGTTGCTGGCTACGCCAATGTCTTAATCACGCCAGATCTAAACTCCGGAAATATCCTCTATAAATCTCTAGAGCAATTTGGCGGCTACATTGCCGCTGGCCCAATATTACAGGGCTTCAGCAAACCTGCCAGCGACCTCTCTCGTGGCAGCACCGTAGAAGATATCAAATTAGTCATTGAGACTATTAAAAAGCTAGTCTAGTGCGCTATATCAGCTTAAAACTTCCACCGCTCATAGTGTTTCTCTCTACTGCTTCTATGATAACTGTATCCGAATCAAACCTCTCCATAGAAGATTTCTCATAGGTATTTCTGTTAATACTTACAACCTTGTAAAACACTTTTTGTAGATACGGCAACATAGCTCCACGGTATGAGTCCCCAACTAACATTACAGTTTTTGCTATATCCGGGTTACTGTTAGTTGAAATCTCTATCATTGCATCCCCCTCTCCTTCTTTTCTAATCTGAACTTTCGAGTCTTCTTTGTATTTTACCTCTGCTTTAGTATCTACAAAGTAATTTTTCATCCCCAAAAATCTAGCCAAATCCCTATTATGTACCTGCGGTTTTGCGTATTGTAGTTCATATTCAAAACCCTTAAACCCTGGCTCAATTCCCTGCATCAATGCTTTAAATCCATAAAATGCACCCAAATTATTCCAGTGCGTATCTTGTTTATAATAAAGCTGCCCAACTTCCTTAGCCTTCATTATCTCGTCTTTTGCATAAATCACATTGTCTTGTTTTACCATCAGAGTATCCAACAATTTTTCATCCCTACTTTTTTCGTCAAAAATTTTCACATCATCTGGCAAATATTCCCTGTAAACATTTTCCTTATTTGGCGCCACAAAGAAATAAAATTTTTTACCACTTTTTCCTAATTGCTCTGTAGTATTTTTGATATTCTCGCTCACTCTCTTTACGGCATCATCAGAATGCCTAGTAACCCCTTGCACACTTGCCACCGGATTAGAATCTGTTTTCTTAGCGTAAAATAACCACGCTTCATTACCATTTTTACTATCACTCTTCCCTATCACTACATCTTTTGTAGTGCTATCTCTAAATACTTCGTAGTTTATCACTGTCCAAATATCTTTTATTATCTTCCTAAATGGCGTGTGATCGCTATAATAATCATCAATTTGCTTAGGATATTTTTCAATTTCCGCGATATCAAACTCTGGCATCTCCGCCAATTTTCTATTTTCACTATTGTCATCACCAATTACCTCCCCACAAAATATCCATGCTATCCCCGGAACAAAAAACAGCAATACAAAAACTCCTATCGTTACATATTTCTGAAATTTATTCATTCCCTCTTTCTTCTTCATCGCACCTCCTAAAACCTAAAGTAAATAAACGCGCTATATGTGTTGTTCACAATCGCCATAATACAAAGTGTTAGTAGTGCAAATATTACAAACGGCTCCACATATTTTGTGCAAAAAGAAGACATTTTCATGTACTCCTTCTTCGTCTTTTTATGCTCAGAAAGCTTTTTTAATATCACTTGTACTACGCCACAAAATACGATGCCAATTATCATCGTCAAAATCGCTCTGTGGTTTGCTACATCATAAATCTGAATCGGTATAGTATCGGCTGGCGCACCTAAAAACATCACTTTCAGATAATGCAGTGCGTATTTTAGACTTGGCGCTCGAAATATTACCCAGCTAGTTAACACCACAAACAGCGTATAAAAATGGTTCAAAAAATGCATTTTATCTAGTAGCTTTTTCAACCCTAGGCGTTCTATAAAAATGAAAAATCCATGGAATATTCCCCAAATTACGAATGTCCACGCTGCACCATGCCAAATACCAGTTACCAAAAACACTATCCAAAGATTAATATAAGTCCTAATCTTCCCTTTCCTATTTCCACCTAATGGAATATAAATATATTCTTTAAACCATGTTGATAGTGATATATGCCATCTCCGCCAAAATTCTGTAATACTCCCAGAGATATACGGAAGATTAAAGTTTTCCATAAACTTAAATCCAAACATTGAACCCAGGCCAATCGCCATATCAGAATAGCCAGAAAAATCAAAGAATATCTGCAAGGCGTAGCAAAGCGCTCCCAGCCAGGCCACTGGCTGCGTCAGTCCCTGTACGCCTGATCCCGTCACAAAAATCGCATCTACTATTGCTGCCATCGCATCTGCAATCAAGACCTTTTTAGCAAGACCATAAGAAAATCGCTTCACCCCATAGGCAAATTTTTCTGTGGTCTCTTTTCTAGAGCTTAAAGCCTCATCTATATCGTGATATTTTACAATTGGCCCAGCAATTAACTGTGGGAAAAACGATACATAAAGCGCCAGTTTTGATAAATTTTTTTGGACTTTTATTTCCCCTCTATATAGATCAATCACATAGGACATCACTTGGAATGTATAGAAGGAAATGCCTATTGGCAAAGCTATCTCGCCGATTGTCAAAGTATTCGCCCCAAAGACATTATTGACATTTGCAACTAGAAAATTGAAATACTTAAAATGCCCAAGCAAACCAATATTAAATATGATGTCCAACACCAGCCAAAGAGTTTTCTGCTTCTTCTTTCTTTTACGCCTTGCCCTATCAATCAAAAGTCCAAAAATATAGTTTACTACTATCGAAGCAATCATCAAGAGCACATATTTTGGCTCTCCCCAAGCATAAAAAACTAAGCTAAAAACAAGTAGAATATAATTTTTGGTCTTTGGAAAAATTTTGCCTATGCTAAAATACAGCACAAGCAAAATCGGCAAAAACAACCACAGAAAAGTAATCGAGTTGAACAACATACCAATTTACATTATAGCACATTCCGCTATAGGCTAGCATTTTTTTCACTTTTATGATATAATTACATAAATAACATAAGGTTTAACATGGCAAAATACACCTCCGAGAAAAATGCATTAATACTCATTTCTCTATTGAAACAATATGGCATACGCAAGATTATTGTTAGCCCTGGTGCTATGAATGTTAGCTTTGTTGGCAGTATCCAGTCGGACGATTATTTTCAAATTTACTCTTGTGTAGACGAGCGATCAGCCTGTTATATGGCCTGTGGTCTTGCTGAAGAATCCGGAGAGCCAGTCGCATTAAGCTGCACTGGTGCTACCGCCTCCAGAAATTATTTTCCTGGACTAACCGAAGCTTACTACAGAAAATTACCAATCTTAGCTATTACATCGGCACAATTCAGAGGTAATGTCGGCCATGGTATCCCTCAAATCATCGACAGAACAGTCCAGCCAAACGATCTAGTTAAATTCAGTGCACAAATACCAACAATAAATAGTAAGGACGATGAGTGGTATTGCACCATCGAAATCAATAAGGCACTCTTAGCATTAACTCATGAAGGTGGCGGACCTGTTCATATTAATCTAGTGACGGAATATAGCACCGATTTTGACATTACAGAGTTACCGATTGCAAGAAAAATCAACCGTATCACTTCAAACTCTGTCTTTCCGGAAATACCGAGCAATAGTAAAGTCGGTATCTTCGTTGGTAATCATAGCAAATGGTCTAAACAATTAACTTCAGCCGTCGAATCTTTCTGCGAGAAACATAATGGCGTAGTTTTATGTGATAGAACTAGTAACTATTTCGGCAAGTATAAAGTATTTCCTAACCTAATTTGTGACCAGGATAATTATTCTTCAAAAAACAACGATTTTGACTTGCTTATACATATTGGGAACATTTCAGGCGCTTACATGAAACTAAATGCCAAAAATGTTTGGAGAGTCAATCCAGATGGCAAGATAGTTGACACTTTTAAATGCCTCACTAATGTTTTTCAGATGGAAGAATATGATTTCTTTCACCACTATCAAAACAATACCAATAAGAAAAACACCAGCTTTAGTCAAGACTGGCAAAAAGAATTTTATGATTTACAGACGAAAACCGTTAGCTGCGAGCTCCCATTTTCTAACATCTGGATAGCCAGAGAAATTCATAATAAATTACCCACCGAAAGTATTCTACATCTTGGTATCCTGAATTCGTTAAGATCCTGGAACTATTTTGATAATCAAAATACTGTCTATGGATATAGTAATACTGGCGGATTTGGCATTGATGGTATTACCTCCACTATCATTGGTGCTTCGCTTGCAAACCCTAAGAAAAATATTTACGGCATCATTGGCGATCTAGCCTTCTTCTACGATCTCAACGCCCTAGGAAACCGATATATCGGCAACAACATTAGATTACTCCTTATAAATAACGGCTGCGGCACCGAATTCCATAATTATAGTCACGCAGCCCAGGTCTTCGGCGACAAAGTTTCCAATTATATAGCTGCCAATGGCCACTTTGGAAATCAATCTATTAACTTAGTAAAGCAATTCTCTGAAACTTTAGGCTTTGAATATATTTCTGCTTCTAATATTGAGGAATTTAAAAAATATGAAGACTATTTCGTCTCAGATAAAATTTATACTAAACCTGTTATCTTCGAGATATTCACTAATTCAGAAAGTGAAAGTCAAGCCCTAAAAACCATTCGCAGTTTAGAAACTTCTATCAAAACTAAACTCAAAAATGACATCAAAAAGAACGCCAAGCAAATTATTGGCTCGTCTGCTAAGCAAAAACTCAAAAAAATCATCGGGAGGTAATAAAATATATGCAAAACAAAGCCAGAAAACTTATTTCAAGTATCAAAAAACCATTTCTCAAAAAAGTTCCAACTCCATATCCACTCCTTCAGGGCGAATATCTAAAAGGGCGTTCCGCCTTTATCACTGGTGGTAACAGTGGAATTGGCTTTGAAATTGCAAAGAAATTTTTAGAGAATGGGGCATCTTCAATCGTTATCGCCGGTCGTAATATCGAAAAAAATAAAAAAGCCTTAGCTAAACTAGAAAAAAATAAAAAATATGGCAGTCAATCAATTAGCTATATTACTATCGATTTAGAAAATATCGACGAGTCAATCAAATTGGTAAAGAACTTCCTTAAATCTAATGCCCACCACAAAACAAATATCCTTGTAAACTGTGCGGGTATAGGAATAGGCGAACCGATTGGCAAAACCTCAGTCGAAGACTATGAACGAGTTTTAAAAGTAAATCTAGAAGGAACATACTTTCTTAGCCAAGAATTCTATAATTATATGGTATCCCACAAAATAAGTGGCAATATTCTTAATGTTCTTTCCTCCAGCTCTGCACGCCCAGCCACTACGGCCTATATCTGTTCAAAATGGGCCGAAAGAGGGCTCACAATTGGAATGGCTAAAAAATTTATTAAAGATAATATCGTCGTAAATGCTATTGCTCCTGGCCCTACGGCTACCGATATGCTCGGAATTTCTCCAGAAAAAGATGGCATTACGCTAAAAAACAACCCGTCTGGACGCTATGCAATGCCACAAGAAATTGCTAATTTAGCAGTTATCCTCACGAGCGACCTAGGTAAACTTATCGTTGGCGATGTAGTTTACGCCACAGGCGGTGCCGGCACCATCACAGTTGACGATATCACCTATTAATTATTTTTCTTTATTTTGTCTAAAAATATTTGTACGATTTTCTTTATATGCTTATATAGAAATACTGTAGCTAAGAACGCAATAATTATGCCAGTGAATAATTTAAGCCAAAAAATATCTGTATAATACGCACATATCACCACTAAAAAGATAACAAGTCCAGGAACGGCAGAATTCAATTTTACTTTTATATTATATTTCT
Organism: Candidatus Saccharimonadota bacterium; assembly: GCA_017404515.1. GTDB lineage: Bacteria > Patescibacteriota > Saccharimonadia > Saccharimonadales > Saccharimonadaceae > Nanosyncoccus. The sequence continues at coordinate 38,472 of JAFRCG010000028.1, forward strand.
TCCTAATATCGTAAGCTCTATACAAGGCAAGAACTGTAAACGCCACTGCCGTAGATACCGCCGCCGCAAAAAGGCCAATAATATTAATAAGAGCTAAGTGAGTCACTATGTTAATTACTGCCGCCATGATAGAAGTAGTCGCTATTGCTTTAGTGTCTTTCTTTGCCACATACAACGAGCTCAACAGTCCTACGATAATGTCAAAGAAAACTCCAATTGCTAAAATCGGAATTAAGCTCAATCCTTCATCATATCTTTCATTTATCATAATCGGATAAATAAACCACATAAATGATAGCATTATTAAGATCGCATAATAAAACAATTTGGCTATAACATTAAATACTCTGTTGAAATACTCCTCTATATCCTTATCATATATATGTAAAGAAATAGATTCCACCCATCCAATATAGAATACATTATATACAGCTACAAGAATCGATGGCAACTTCGATGCCGCTGCCAAAATTCCATTAGCTCCTACACCTAATATTACTGATACAATTAGCCTATCTGACGCATTGAATACCCACCACGAAAGCTCATTAGGAACAAGGGGTAGTGCATATTTTCTCAAATCTTTAGCAGATTCTTTTCGATACATCCTTTTAACCGAAAATTTCGCTAAAATTTTTAATCGAATACATAAGAAAACTACTATCGCTAGCTGCCCCAAAATATTGCCTATCAGCATTCCCTTAACCCCCAAATTGAATATCCCCAAACAAATGATATTTACAACAATCATTGTAATCGACCCTAAGAAACTTGCTATCGAATAATCTATCATTCGACCAAGCCCTCTAGAAATTTGGAGCAACATCGCAGCAAATACCGCAAACACTATATTCACTGCCAAAAACCATGTATATTCATTTTTGAAAAACAGTGAGGCGACAAAACATATCAGCACTCCTATAACACACTGCGTTGCAACGCACATCAAACCCGTAACAATAATATCATTTTCACTGCCATCTTTCTTCTGTCTAGCTTCTACTAAATATCTAAAAACCGCTTGCTCAAGTTGCAAAGAAATTATCGGAAGCCCCAAAGAGACCAGTGTATTTAAAACATCTACAATTCCATATTCTTCAACTGATAAAATATATGTATAAAAAGGTAGCAACAGAAAACTCGCTGATTGTATTGCAATTTTACTCAGTGATATAATGAATGTATTTTTTACAAGTTGTTTTTCGCGATTACCAGACATTCTGCGCTTTGTTCCCTCTTAAGGCTTCTACTAGCCATTCTTTGGATTTATCTCTATATTTTTTCACCATTTTATCATTTTCTTCATAATTAATACTATCGCTGTATATTTGTTTATGAATTTCTACCTTACCCTTTTCTATAAAGCGATCTTCAAGGGCTACTTCTTTTAGCATAGTCTTTATTCTAGCATTAGATCCATTTTTATAAAACGACCAAAATTTTTTTCTAAAAATCACAGAAAAAGCTGTGCCATGAAAAGAATCAGTAATAACATACTTTGCATTTGTCAACAGGCTCAAAAAATCCAACGGCCCATCCGTATAATGACTTTCGGAAATATTTTTCTTATATCCTCTGTTATGCCTACTAAAGTAAACTATCTTCAGACCTTCTTTTTCTGCAACATAATTAGCAAAATCGTATAACTCTTTTTTTGGCTCCAAGTCATAGCAAAATATATATTCTTCCATTAAAGATTTTTTTGTTTCTACGGCCTTATCCCAAAAATTTTTTTCTGGCAAAAATACTGGATCACACACTACGCTAATTGGCTTATTAGTCAATGCACCAAAAATTTCCGCCAGATTTTTCTCTCTCACCGATATTGCGTCGAGCCTCTTTAGTCCTTCTCTAAAACCTTTTTTACTATCAACTGTATCTCTCCCAGTGCTTGCTGCATATGCTACTCTTCTCATCTGCTCATTTCCAAAATTCAACATATAAATCTTGTCTATGCCCTTAGTAAGATTTTCATTCCATATTTGATCACTACCAGCAACCAAGATATCAAAATCGTTGCAGGCACCAGCACTTATTTCAGCCTGATCAAAACTTTCTGTTAATGCTAAATTGTTTTCGATAAACTCCTTAAAAACTTTTTTTCTAAAAATATTTTTTCTGAGATATAAAATATTTGAAAATAAAGTTTTGCTAACTGTAAATAAAGAACTTGTGTCAACATGCAAAAGTTTATATTCATCCTCTATAGCTTTACATCTATAATCAATTACTTGTGCATCAAATTCTAATTGAGCTAAAGTATTTTTTAACGCAAAAGCTTGCAACACGGCACCATAGTTCAAACTACGATGAAAAGTTAAAATCCCCACTTTCCTTTTAATATTATTTTTCACCATACACCGTACTCCTCTTTCTGTCTGTTTTTACTGAATTCTCTGAACCTCTTAGTATTTGCAAATATATCTTGCCTAATTTATCCTCATTTTTCGCTACATTAAAATCTTGCATTCTTCTAAATACCTGTGTTGTCCTTTTATTACTATTCTTCCTGATCTCATTCACCCAAACACGATCTTCCTCGCTCAAGCTTAATTTTATAAAACTCTTTGAATAAATTACATCATCAGAAACGCTATCAGAGACTATGCATGGCAAGCCATTAGCCTGTGCCTCCAGTATTGCCATCCCAAAACCTTCAGAAAACGATGTTAATAAGAAAACATCCATCGCCGAATAATACTTCTCTGGCGTATTTGTGGCTTCCAAAAATATTACGCTCTCCTTTATCCCTAATTTGGCAACCTGCTCTTTTATCTCACATTCTAGGGGGCCACTCCCTACTAACAGCAACTTATATCTTTTATCTTCTATTTTACTAAAAATATCTATTAAAAATTTATGATTCTTTTCTGGAGCAAGCCTAGCCATATTACCAATTACAATATCTTCATCACTTATCTCATACTTATTTCTAATTTCCAATCGATCTTTATTATTAAATTCAAATTTTTTAAAATCTATAATATTTGGCACATAAAGGTAATCGGCATTGCCAAAACAAAATTCAGCAGCTTCTCTTCCGCAAGCAAATAAATCTGTTGCGTAATATTTGCTTAGGCTCGCATATATTTTCCATTTAAGCCTTTTTAGTCCTTTATCCATCCGTGCCTCATGTGCATGATAGATGCGTGTCTTTATGCCACTGTATTTTGCTAAAGCCAGCATCCAAAAGCTCTTTGCACTAAGATGGCAATGCACTATGTCATATTGTTCTCTTCGAAAAAGCTCTTTTGTTTTCTTAAAATGTTTTACTATATTCTTTTTTTTCGTAGGTATACTATAAATCTTAATTCCAAGTGTAAGAAATCTCTTTTCAGCTTTCTTGTCTCGCGGTTCCTGTGTAAGTATGTGGACTTCAAATTGGTTTAAATTTATATGAGATAAATAGTTATATAAAAATTGTTCTACTCCACCAAAAGTCAAAGCTGGCACTATCTCTAAAATTTTAGCTCGTTTCATGCCTATCCTTATTTCTTGTCAAGAAATAGTAAAATACCAATATTATGACAAGTTGAAAACCACTAGGCAAATACAACAAGTGGTTATAGAAGAATGATAATAAAATAATTTGAACATAAACTGCATACAATAATATATTTCTATCATTCATCTTCTTTTGAATTGCATTATATATTAATCCACCTAATATTCCATACAAAGCTGCTATTATTGCTACTCCTAACGCTCCCAGTCCAACATAAAAATCAATAAAATATCCAGAAACAGTAAAGGCTGGAGTTACTAGATAATTCGGAATTTTAATAGCCGTGTCCGTCGGAAATATCGCCTTTGAAATTACAGTAGGTAAAAATGTGCGAGCAACAGGATATAAACCTCCAAAATTATTCACATCCAATACTACTGCATTATTAATATTCGCAATTGACATTGTAAGATACATATAAACCCAATAGAAACCAGCCATCGAAGATTGTGATGAGCCCACCTCGTTGTTTATCTCTGCTACATTTAAGAAGTTCTCATATCCTGTTCGAAAATTACCAACTATTCCAAATGCTGCTACTCCAGCAACGATTAATGCAACCAATTTCAAGTAAAAGCTCTTCTTTTTATATGGCTTTCGCATTAGTAAATATATTACAAACATCTGAATTACTGCACTAACAATTACTTGTCTAGTAATAACGCTTAGATAAAATCCTAAGCAAACCAAAATAATTCCCACATACCCTAACTTCCGTTTTCGATCTTTGCTCTTCAAATATAGCATCGTCGAAAGACTAATGATAACGAGACCCACCGCATTCATCAATCCGTGCACTGTAGATATTCCATAATCAGAATATGTGCGAGGATCACCTATCAACTTCCATACAATCGGTAGGCCTCCGCTATATATAGTCTCCACTATCTCTACAAAGCACCAAATAGCAAAAACCAGGATTAACAACTTTTTGTAATTATTTTCAGAAAAAGCTATGCTCTTTTGCCTTCGTGTTTCCTTTTTGACTGCATTCTTTTGCCTTTTATTCAATCGTAATTTATAAAACACGGAAAAACCAGCAGTAAATACCACAGACTTCATTATGAACAACCAGTATGTTGCATCGTCTAATTCTTGTTGAAGACCAGAAATCTTCAACTGATATAGTAGTATCGCAACCAGCCAAATCATATTATAAATAGTTACTGGATTCATCTTCTTCTTGGTCAAAAAGTATCCCCAGATTATCAAAGCCACAACAGAAAAAACATACAAACCCAACATTAATTCACCCTCCTTACGGTTTTAGTATTCCGAGTAGCTTTAAACGCCGCCTTAACGACTGGCATACCAAAATACGACAATCTCAATGCCACTTTCGTCTTCTTTCTTACTTTCGGATTTTTGAGTAAACTTTTTCTATATTTTGCTATTTCTTTCTTCATTTTTCTACCACTTCTTTTTTGTCCAGTCGGCAACTGCCTCAGCACAAAAAAGTCTGCATTTGTCTTACGGCTAATTGCTGCAGCATGAAGTCTGTCATCACCATCTGTGTCCTCTAAAATTTCATCAACAACATCCAAAACATCTAGTGTATTTTTCGAAAAAGCCTTTCTTATCAAGCTATCTTCTCTTTCAAAATAGTAATATAGCAAATCGCCAATAACAGAAACCTTCTTTGCTTTTTTAAATATCCTGTATAGCATCAGCAAATCTTCGTGGATTATCCCAGATTTAAAACTAAGACCATCAAAGAGTTTGCTTCTAATTATCTTTCCCCAAAGAGCACTTGTAACCACATTTTGATACAACATCTCTTCACATGCTTCATAACCAGAAATGACTTTATTGTATTTTTCAACATCATCATAAATTATATATTCATTTTCCTTGCTTACGGTTATCTGCTCACACTGCACAATATCTGCATTTTTCTCCTGAGCCTCTTGCATCAACCTCTCTACATATTCTTTCTTCACCCAATCATCCGAATCTATAAACGCAATATATTCTCCCTTGGCTTTGCTAAGCCCAGTATTCCTAGCAACTGCTACTCCACCATTTTTTTGATGCACCACACGAAATCTTTTATCCTTTTTTACGCACTCATCGCAAATTCTTCCACTTCCATCTGTGGATCCATCATCTACTAAAATCACTTCGATATTGCTATATGTTTGTCCCAAAATAGAATCCAAACATTTTTTCAAATATTTTTCTACATTATAGACTGGCACAATTACACTTACTAACGGAGTTTTCATCTCACCCCTCTCCTCATAAACACATGCGCTCTGCCACGCTGTCTTTCCACTTCTTTATCAGAACTTGTCTTATTTCTTATTCCTCTTTTTCCAAGCCCTTTTCCTCTTGTCATCCCTGCATATCTCACTGCCATATTTGGCACATAGCCGCCCAGCACACGCAAATTCTTGTCTTTAATAGCACCCACCAACACCGATTTCGCCATCCCCCCCCCAGCCGAATTCACCCCGTGCTCTGCTATTTCTGGGTTTTGTCTCATAAATTCACCAGTCAGTTTATATCTATCATATAGTTCACTCAGTTTAAAATCATGCGAGTGATACACTACTGCATCGGCCACATATTTTATCTTCCCACCATGCATAATTAATTTATACGCAAAATACATATCTTCCGATATCGGCAGTTCCTTGCCATCATACCCCTTTAGCCTCCTAAACACACTGGCATCTATTGCTCCTGCTGCATCAGAAAAGAAGAATGTCTTTAGCCCCCTTCTTTCTATGTCTGCCTTAGACACTATAAAAGATTTGTTCGGATAATTATGCGCTCTGGTGTACTTCTCTATATTATTATATTTAGTTTCCTGCTTGGCATACGCCGCCTGCACTTCTCCCTTTACAATCGGTGCTACCAGCTTAGCCAAGAAATTTTCATCTCTTATCTCTACATCTTGTGTCAAAAATACCAATATCCGCCCTCTAGCACTCATCCCTGCTTTCTCTCGCACTAGGCTATGAGAAAAAGCATATCTCTTTATCTTCTTATACGGAATTCCGGCTGCCTTCATTACATCTTCGGTGTGATCACTACTCTCTGTTAGTACATATATTACATCTGTCAGCCTCACCCCTTTTTGTTTTTTCAAGCTTCTATCAAAATCTAAGATCTCATTTTGGGCATTAAAAACTGGGCAAATTACAGAAACACTAGGCTTCCTCACCTTCTCTATGCCTTCTTTATTCATTTCTCTATAATTATACCGCAAAAACCAATAATTTGCAACTAAGAATAAGCTTTCTAGCCACTAAAAATCAGCTATTTTGTTCCTTCTTTTCTAAAGACTGCTCTAATTGTCCTAAAAAAGATTTTTGTATCCAAGAGGAAACTCTGATTCTCTATATAATAATATTCCATTTTCAATCTATCTTCATAATCTATGTCGCTTCTTCCTCTGGTCGCCCAATATCCTGTCATACCTGGCTTCACCGAATTATAGATTTCTGGTTTTCCCTTGTGCTGCTTCAACTCCCCTGGCACCAACGGCCTTGGCCCAATCAGCGACATCTGGCCCAGAAGTATATTAAGAAACTGCGGTATCTCGTCAATAGATCCCCTTCTAATTACTTTGCCAACTTTTGTAATCCTCGGATCATCTTCTAGTTTCTGATATTTTTCCCACTGTGCACGATATTTCTTTTTCTCTAATAAGTCCTTCAGCTGCTTATCTGCATCATATACCATAGAGCGAAACTTATAAATTTTGAATTCTTTTCCGCCTTTCCCTACTCTAGTCTGCCCATAAATCACCCTATGAAAATCTCCAGTACACATATATGCAATTTTGATAATAATTATTGCTGGAATCAAAATCAGTAACCCAATCAAGCCTATTACAATATCAAATGCTCTCTTAAAAAAGAGATAAATCGTTCTTTGCATAATTTCTCTAAATTATACATCAAAATACCTCTATTATCAACAAAACATAGACATTTTACTTTTTGCATTTCATACTCAATGCTTCTCTACTAATATTTCGTTTATGTTTAAATCTATGCTATAATAAATGCAATAAACGGAGATTTTTATGGCTACAAAAGATAGTGACAACATTATTGATGATATTGTTAATAATATCAATGAGTTACCTGTTCAGCCACAGGATGGCAATCCTATCAAATCTTCAAAATCAACTTCCAAAAGCCAGTCCAAAAAAGACGACACCAAAGCTTCTACCTCCAAAAAATCTCCTAAACATCATTCCCCTAAAAATATCGATGGATTCAAACAACCTCACAAAAAATCTCCAGCTTCTTTCGCTACGGAAGACTCCGTCCCAATCTCCGTAGAAGATACTACTGTCACCATTATTGAGGCCGACGATATCGAACCTTCAGCAGACGAATCATCCGATGCTAATGCAGAGCCTGCTAGCCCAGAAGAGATCGCAGACGAGCGCCTCGGAGTAGACAATACCTCCATCGAAGAGCCCGTCGCAGGAGAAGACGATGTCACTATCATAGAAGTAGACGAAGATGGCATAGCAAAATCAGACGATGCTGAAGAAGATAAAGTTGCAGAAGATGATATCGTAGAGGAAGACGCCATAGAAGAAGATATCGCCGTAGAATCAGCTATCAACGAAACTGACGAGTCAGAAGAATCTGAAGCTTCCGAAGAAATTGAAGATGATGAAGTCGAAGAAATCGAAAAAACCGAAGAAGTTGAAGAAGTCGAAGAAGTTGAAGAGGCCGAGAAGTCGGAAGACGAAGACATTGAAAAACTCCTTGATGATTTCTCTGCTTCAAAACCAAAAAGCACCAAGTCTGCAACTGCTCCAAAATCTTCCCTCAAATCTCAGCACACTGTTCCAAATGGACATGCCTATCGTATTATCAGCCGCATCCTCGGCATTCTCACCACTATTATACTTGGTACTTTTGTTACCTATGCTTCTTTGTCCAATGCTATTCCTTTCAAATATGTCGCTCTTATCATTGGTGTAAGTGCCATTTTCTCTGGCTTCTATATCTTCAAGACTTTCCGTCGTAAGACTCATCTTTCTGTACTCACTGTTCTCAATATTTTTGGCGTTATCATTTCTGTCGCCAGCCTCTTTGGTTTCCTCAAGTTTAATGAGCTTCTCAACTTCCTCGACAACAATCTTGGCTCATCCAATACATCCTATAGTATCTATAATGTCATCGTCAGCAAAGATTCTGAGTATAATAGCCTAGGCGATGTCAAAGGCAAAGAATTCCATAGCATTTCCGATTTCGTTGACACTACCAAGCTAGAATCTGCTGTCAAAGAGCAAGCAGATGGCACCGTGGTCTATGTAAACGACATCACTTCTATGCTCAAAGACACCGCCGCCAACCTCACTTATATTTCCTTACTCAACTCTGGCACTTATGACGCTACTATCGATACCACAGATGGCAAAGTATTCAAAGATACCCTCAAAGTTATCGGGGAAATCAAGGTCGCCGCAGAAAAAGAAACTTTATCAAGCAATACCGATGTCACCAAAGAAAGCTGGCTGCTATATATTTCTGGTATTGATACTCGCTCCGGCCAAATGCTAGACAGAAGCCTCAGTGATGTCAACATCGTCATGGCTATCAATCCAAAAACCAAAAACATCCTCATGGTAGCTATTCCTCGCGATTACTATGTCCAGCTTCATGGCACTACCGGCCTCCCAGACAAGCTAACTCATGCTGGATCCCTTGGCGGCCTCAGTCTTTCTATGTCCACTATCGAAGACATCCTAGGAATCGACATCCAGCAATACCTTCGCGTTAATTTCAATGCTGTTACTGGCCTTGTTAATGCTATCGGCGGTATTACTGTCAACTCCGATGTTGATTATTCCTTCAAGTGCCATACCAATCCTAATTGTACCATCAATCCTGGACTCAATAACCTAGACGGCGACTGCGCTCTTGCTTTTGCTCGTGAGCGTATGGCCTATAGCTCCGGAGACCGTCATCGTGGCGAAAACCAAGAGCAAGTTATCGAAAAAGTCTTTGACAAAATCACCAGTAGCACCACTCTCATCAGCAAATATTCTGACATCCTAAGGGCGCTTTCCGGTTCTTTTGAAACCAGCCTCACTACCAGTGATATCACCAGCTTAGTCAATATGCAACTAGACGATATGGCCAAGTGGACTATCGAATCTTACAACCTAAACGGTACCACTGGTGGCGCCTATACTTATAGCTATCCTAACCAAACCCTTTCTGTCATGTTCCCAGATGCTGCTACCATCGAAACCGCCAAAGCTAAAATTCAAGCTGTCTTAAACGGCAACAAGGCCAGCAGCGTCAGTGTTTTATCAACTAACTTAGCTGTGTCATTCTAATCATGAGTCCTATTTTGAGCTACCTCATCGTCTTTCTAGTTTCCATGGTTCCAATTATAGAGCTCCGTGGTGCCATTCCTATTGGTGTTGGCATGGGAGTTCCCGAATGGCTAGCTTTGCTTATTGCTATTGTCGGCAACCTCATACCAGTTCCGTTCATTTATAAATTTGCCCGTCGCTTCCTAGTCTGGGGTAGCAAAAAGTCCTGGAAACCCCTCAGCAAATTTTGCAATTTCTGTCTCAAAAAAGGCGAAAAAGCTGGCAAAAAAATCCAGAAAAAAGCCGGCGACAGTATCTTCTTAGCTCTCTTTCTCTTCGTCGGGATTCCACTACCTGGCACGGGCGTCTGGACCGGCACCTTAGCTGCTTCCCTTCTAGATTTAGACTACAAAAAGACCGTCATCGGCGTATCCTGTGGCGTCCTGCTCGCTGGCGCCATCATGTTTGCAGTTTCCTTTGGCTTATTCAATATTGTATTCAACTAATAAAAATGGAGCCGCTGGCAGGGATCGAACCTGTGACCTGCTCGTTACGAATGAGCTGCTCTACCAACTGAGCTACAGCGGCACTTATCATATTATATCACAGAGTACTTACACCATATCAAAAAAGGCCCTATGGGCTTTTAATGGCGGATCCGACGAGACTCGAACTCGCGACCTCCGCCGTGACAGGGCGGCGCTCTAACCAACTGAGCTACGAATCCACTACTTGACTATTATACACTACTTGCATCCGTTTCGCAAGAGCAGAATAAAAGCGTGGCATGAGAAGTTATTCTCCTGTCTTTTTTAGAATCTTTTTTAGAATCTTGGAAAGTTCATACGCTTCTCTTGGACTAAGCGCCAAACATTTACCAATTTTCTTTGGAATCTCTCTAGCTTGTACTTTCAACCCCACGCCTTTTGCCGTAATCGCAATATCTACCGTCCTTATATCGTTTTTATTTCTAGACCTCTCGATTAAACCTTTCCTTTCAAGCTTATCTAAAAGTGGTGTAAGCGTTCCCGAATCAAGATAAACCCGTTTCGACAAATCTCTCATCGAAATTTTCTCTTCTCCCCACAAAACTAGCATCACAATATATTGCGTATAAGTAATTCCTAGTTCATCAAGATATGGTGTATATTTCCTGATGATCTCCTTTGATGCTACATACATCGGAAAACAAAGCTGTCTATCCAGCTCCAAACACCTATCATTATTCCTCATCACTTAGCACTTTCTTCAAATCTTCTTTTGATCTAAGCCCTACCAGCATGTCTTCTAACTTCCCGTCCTTAAAAACCAACAGCGTCGGGATAGACATAATCTCATATTTTTCCATCACAGAACTAGCCTCATCGGCGTCCAATTTATAAAACTTCCAACCCTTGATTTCCTCAGCTAGCTCATCAATAATCGGCGAAAGCATCTGACACGGTCCACACCAATCCGCATAACAATCCACCAATACTTTACCAGTTTTAACTTTCTCCTCAAAATCTTGCTCTGCTATTTGTGCTACACTCATTATTTCATCTCCTTTACTGCAGTATCAGCCGCAATTGAACCATCGCTTACTGCTGTTGTTAATTGTTTTAGTTCTTTCGCCCTTGCATCTCCAGCTACATAAATATGCTCTATATCTGTATGTACTCCGTCTTTGGTTTCTATGTAGCCTTCGTCATCCAATTCCAACACATCTTCAAAAACTTGATTCTGCGGCACATAGCCCACTGCAATAAAGACACCCGCCACTGGCAATTCCCTCTTTTTTCCATCAGTAGTTTTTATCACTATCGCTTCTACTTTTGAGCCGCCCTTTAGTGCATCCACATTAGACTTCAAGACAAATTCCACATTAGATTTTTTCTTTAATTCTTCCACATAAGTATATTCTCCTCGAAATTCATCTCTCCTATGAACTAAGTATACTTTATTCGCCAAATTAGAGAGATAAATCGCATCTTGAAGAGCAGTATTACCCCCTCCTATCACTGCCACATCTTTTCCTTTATAAAAATGTCCGTCACAAGTAGCACAATAAGATACTCCTTTGCCAGTTAATTCCACCTCACGCTCCAGTCCTAATTTCCTATTCTCTGCTCCCGTAGCAATAATCACTGCATCCGCAGTATATGTTTCTTCATCAGTTCTAACTTTCTTTTGAATACCATCTTCCAATCCAACCGCTTTCTCAAATTTCACTTCTCCACCCAATTCCTTCACCTGATTATACATATTTGTAGCAAGTTGTACTCCAGAAAGTCCAGAAATACCAGGATAGTTCTCCACTAGTTGCGCATTGATGATTTGCCCACCATAAGCTTTTCTTTCCAAAACCAATACCTTTTTGCCAGCCCTAAGCGCATAGAGTGCCGCAGTAAGCCCCGCCGGTCCTGCTCCAATTACAATAACATCATACATTTTATTTCCCCTCCCCTTCTTCTATCAATTTTATTATTTCACTTTCAAACTCTTTTGGTTCCGTTGTGGGCGCAAATCTCCCCACTACATTGCCATTTCTATCCACTAAAAATTTCGTAAAATTCCACTTAATAGCACCGGGTTCTTTAGCGGCACTGATTTTTGCAATCGCCTTCATAGCTAACTTATTTTTTACGCCCTTTACTTCCTCATCAGGAAATTCTTTACATAAATACTTAAATAGTGGTTCCGCTTTATCACCAATCACTTCCACTTTCGCAAACTGGTCAAAAGAAGTATTATATTTGGCTGTACAAAACTGATGAATTTCATCGTCACCCCCCGGTGCTTGATGTCCAAACTGATTACAAGGAAAATCTAAAATCTCAAGTCCTTTAGTATGATACTTCTTGTATAGATTCTCCAGACCTTCATATTGTGGAGTAAACCCACAGCCAGTCGCCGTATTAACAATCAAGAGGACCCTCCCCTCAAAATCTCCCAATGAGACATCTTTCCCATTGCGATCTTTTACCTTGAAATCATATATACTCATGCTAATTCTCCATTATATTACAAATCAATTGTATACAATTGATTCTTCTTTGTCAATAGTTTTGTGCTTAGGAAATCCACGCAGACTTTTGCTGGACCATAAGCTTGACCGAGCGGCCTTGAGCGCGTCCAGAAAAAGTCTGCGTGGACCCCCACAACAGTCATTATCCAACGCTATTAACAAGACTATAAATTGGAAATAGCACGGCTAGCACGATACCGCCAATTAGAAGTGCCATTATCACCATCAAAATTGGCTCGATCATCGTAGAAATTGCTGCAATCTGCTCATCTAGCTCATCTTCATATACCTGTGCTGCTTTGCCCAACATATCGTCAATTTTACCTGATTCCTCACCAATAGATGCCATTTGTGGAACTAACGGCATCATATACTTTTTATCTTTCAAAGCCTCTGATAATGGCTTACCTGCTTGCACTTTTTCCATTGCCATCTTTATCTGTTCAAAATATACTATGTTATTCGTTGCCTCGCCAGACATTCTCATAGAATCAAGCAAAGCCACGCCCGTAGATAATAGCATCTGCATCGTTCTTGCAAACCTTGCGTTATAAAGCCTTAAGAACAAATTCTTAAACATTGGTATGTTTAATTTCACTATTGCTAGCCATCTTTTACCAGTATCCGTCTTCCTAAACTGTATAAACACCCATACCGCTATTGCCACTGCCACTAGCACTATATACCATTGATTAATCACAAAATCCGATAGCCCCACCAAAATCTGTGTCGCTATTGGTAATTCCTTACCCATATCAGAATACAAGTTCTTTACTTGCGGCACCACCAGCACAATCATAAATACCACCACCGCAATAATTACCAGAAGCACAATTGCTGGATAAGTCATTGCGCCTCTAATTTTGGAAATCATCCCTTCATCTTTCTCTTTCTGATCTGCCAAGCGTTTCAGTGCCAAATCCAGCGTACCAGATGCTTCACCTGCCTGAATCAAAGAAAGATACACCTGATCAAACACATCTGGGTGTTTTGAACATGCCTCCATCAATGTCTTACCAGCTTCTACCTGCGACAAAATATCCTCAATCACTCTACGCATCGGCTTACTTTCCGTCTGCTCTGACAAAGTTCTCAGCGCATTAGAAAGTGGCAATCCCGCTCCAATCAGAGTTGCAAATTGCCTCGTAAAGACAATTTTGTCTTTGCTTGGTACTTTTGAAGAAAGTTTCGCAAAAATACTACTAGTGTCTTCTTCCTCTACAGTGTCTGGTATATAGCCCTGGTCCAAAAGCAATTTACCTGCAGCGCGTTCATTCTCCGCTTGGATTACGCCTTTTACGCTTTTACCAGTCTTGCTATCTTTTGCTCTATAGTTAAACCGCTTCATCTATCGGCCCACCTATTAGCCTCTGGTTAGCCTCTTAAATTCATTCGGATCAACTGCAAACTCCAGTGCGCTATCAAATGTGATAGTACCCTGTTGCACTAATTTTGCTAGTGTCCTGTCCATCGTCTGCATACCTTCATTCACGCCAGTCTGGATTGTGGTATCAAGCTGATGTGTTTTGCCTTCACGAATAATTGAGCGCACCGCTGTATTTGCCACTAGAATTTCACAAGCTGCAATACGCCCACCGCCAATTGCTGGAACTAGCCTCTGAGAACACACTGCCATCAAAATCGAAGCCAACTGCGAACGAATTTGCGGCTGCTGTTCTGCCGGGAACACATCAATCATACGGTCAATCGATTGCGCTGCCGAATTAGTGTGCAGTGTTGCAAACACCAAGTGCCCTGTTTCTGCAATCGTAATTGCGCTTTGCATTGTTTCTAGATCGCGCATCTCACCTAGTAGTACTACATCTGGATCTTGACGGAGAACCGACTTCAAAGCTCTTGCAAAAGAGTATGTATCATAATGCACTTCCCTCTGCACAATCACTGATCGCTTAGACTTATGTGCAAACTCAATCGGGTCTTCAATCGTAATAATATGTACTGATTTTTCCTGATTTATCTTATCAATCAATGCTGCCAAAGTTGTAGATTTACCAGAACCAGTAGGACCAGTTACTAACACCAATCCTCTTGGGTAATCTGCAAATGAAGAAATCACCTGCGGCAAACCAAGATCCGCTAGTGTCGGCATCTTATTTGGAATTAAACGAAACGCTGCCGCTAGGTTGCCTCTCTCCTGAAAAGCATTTACACGAAACCTAGCTATATTTCCATACGCAAAAGAATAGTCAAACTCTTTATCTTTTGCTAATGTCTCTCTCTGTTCGCTATCTAGCGTAGAAAATACCAATTTCTGAATCGCATCTTCAGTTAAAGTAGAAATTCCCGCAATCGGAATCAATGCGCCATCCACACGCAAAATCGGTGGTAATCCTACTTGGATATGTAAATCTGATGCATTACGCTTGACGCATTCTTCTAGTAAAGTCTCTATTTTTATGGTCTTGGCAGGAGTAGCCGCTCCGTTAGTCGCAGCCAAACCTTCACCTATTTCTGCAGACATCGCAGCCGGTGAATTCTCCACTGTTGGTGCTGGAGCAGCAGGAGCAACTGGCGTAGGCATAGCTGGAGCTGGCGGTGTAGCTGTAGCTGGAGCAGCAGGCATTGGCATTGCACCATATGGCGCAGCCGCTGGAGCGCCACCTACTGGCTGTGCGCCCATCATCGGTTGTGCCCCCATTGGAGCTGTTTGTGTGTTCATCTGCCCACTACTATCCATGAAACCATTTTAGCATAAGAACTTTATTTTGCATAGTAGTTATCGGGGAAATCCTTACGCAGACTTCTTTCTGGACCGTAAGCTTGACCGAGCGGCCTTGAGCGTGTCCAGAAAAAGTCTGCGTGGATTTTCCTTCTGTTATGCCAAATCAGATGCTACACGGTTTACTTCCGTCATAGTAGTAATCCCAGAAATCGCTTTCAACATCCCATCTTGTCGCATCGTCACCGTTCCCTTAGCCTTAGCCACTTTCATAATATCTGCCGATGTTGCATGTGCCACAATCAGTTTCTGGATATCATCATCCACCGTAATCGTCTCATAAAGACCAGCTCGCCCCTTAAATCCACCTGGAGAGTCTTTATCGTCAAACCCTTTTACCAAAGTATATCCATTATTGTTCATCACTGGCAAACCTGGGTATCCCAAGCTCTCAGATACCGCCGCCACTTGTGATTGTTCCCTTGGCAACAAATTGCCCAATACCTCATTTAGCTCCCTTGTCTCAATCTCTGACGAAGTATAAGATGTTCTTTTTTCTGTTACTCGTCTCACTAACCTCTGGCCAATTACTGTATTTAGAGTTGACGCAATCAAAAACGGCTCAATCCCCATCTCTGTAAGCCTTGGTAAAATACCGGCTGCTGAATTAGTGTGCAGTGTAGAAAATACCAAATGTCCTGTTAACGCTGCTTGCACCGCCAAATTCGCCGTTTCCGAATCGCGAATCTCACCTACCATAATCACATCTGGGTCCTGACGTAAAATCGAGCGCAGACCTGATGCAAATGTTAGACCAGCATCTACATTTACCTGTATCTGATTCACTCCGTCCATCTTATATTCTACCGGATCTTCCAATGTTATGATATTAATTTTGACATCCTTTATCTTCTTTATTAATGCATAAAGTGTCGTAGACTTACCAGAACCAGTAGGACCAGATGTCAAAATCATACCATTTGGCTTCGAAATTCCATCCATCACCATTCGAAGCGCTCGTCCTACCATACCCATTTGCTCAATATCCATCGTCGTACCAGTCTTATCTAACAACCTAATCACCACTTGCTCACCCCATACTACTGGTGCAATTGCGATACGAAGATCTACTTCTTTATCTCCGATTTGCACTGCAAATTGACCATCCTGTGGCACCCGGTGCTCATCAATCTTTAGATCGGATAAAATTTTTATACGGGACACCAACGCCGGCTCAATTGATTTTGGCAGCTCCATTACCTGACGCAAAACACCATCAATCCTACACCTAATCACTAGTGAATCTTCCAGTGGCTCAATATGGATATCTGATGCCTTAGATTTAACTGCAAAATCCAAAATTGAAGTTAGTGCCTTAGAAATTGGCGAATCCTGAGTAATAGTTTTAGCATCTGAAGCCTGTCTCTGAATTTCTTCATTGGTAGATTTCACCGCCTGTCGCACGCTCGAGAAATCACCCACATACTGCGCTAGTACCTGCTTTATCCCCTCCTCAGAAGACATTACCGCCTTAATCGGCCTGCTCGTCAAAGTAGAAAGATAATCTGTTGCCTGGACATTGGTTACATCTATCATTGCCACTACCAACTGTCCGTTCAGCTCGCCTACTGGCACCACCATGCTTCTTGTCGCCACATCTTGTGGCAAATTCAGCAGCATTTCCCTGTCCATTGGTACATTTTTGAGATCCACATATTGCGCACCAATTACTAACGCCGTTGCATGCGCCACCATTTCAGTATTTATCACCCCTTTGGAAGTCAAATACGCAATTATCGGCTGTTGTTTCTTCTGGGCTTCCTCGCTCGCACTTTTAACCAAAGCAGCATCGGCCAGACCTTCGTCGACCAGCAATTTTATTACTTTGTCTTGCGTTTCGCGAGTTAATAGCGCCACTTTTATTCCCCTCCGGAGCTATCTTCGCTATCTTTTTTTACCTCAACTACAGTTTCCGTACGACCACAAGCTCTCTGTTCTGCTTCATTCAATTCTCCATCTTGGTCTATGTCTTCACATTCACCCACATAAACCTCCACTGTTGGATTTATTGCATCTGGATTAAACACCTCTGGGTCTGGTTGAGCCAAGCTAGCTGGAACCACTTCCACCGTCTTAAATGTTACATATTTGGCATCCGGATCACCCAAGATCAAATTGAACAAAATTGCTGCTACCACCGTACCAATTCCAGCCACCAAGATTACTGTAAAAACATCAGATTGTCTCATTATTTATTCCCCGCTTTCTTCCTTGCGCTATTTGATGCGTAAACCGTTTTATTATTTTCCACTATATCACCGTTGTTTGTATAATATGCTACCCCTTGCGACTGTAGAGTTAGCTTGTCCTGACTGCTCCAAGAAATAGTTGCTGCCTGCAAATCAAATGTTCTGATAGATCTTTCTATATTAGTGAGTACATTCATCGTTACATCACTTCCTGCCTCTACCGAAAGTGACACCGGAATTGTAGAAAGTCCTTCCGTCCCACTCACTACATTTCCTGATGGCGACAGAGATTCTGGGACCCAGTTAGATCTATTGAAAATTTCATTTAGAGATGACATCAACGCCTCTTCATTGGCTTGCGCTGGCAAAGCGTCAGGAATCACCCTCAATGCTGAACACATTTTCAACATTGAAAGATCCCGTGCTTTCTCTTCGTCATTATCTGTCTCATCAAACTTTTTCTGGAAATCAATTTTCTTACCATCCGCATCGTAACAATCGCTCTGACTATCTCTTGCCACACTTTCTAGATCTGCATTTTTAGCCATATTTACCATCACATTATACCTCAATGAACCCGGCATACTTGTACTATCCAATGCATTTGGATTGCATTTAGCGAGTGCCTCGTCAGAAAAATGCCCTTCCTTGTCCGCTCCCTTGCAAAGCCCAATATTTGTAATGGTCTTTTCGTAATCACTAATAGCTGTGTCTTTAGCCTCAATCACCTTTGAGTTAAACCCAATGTATTTACCGAAAAATATTGCTAGCACTCCGCTTACACCAAGCACTACTGCCGCAATCAAAACAATAATCAGTGTCTCTTGCTGAGTCTTAGAAATTTTCAAGCGTTTCGCAAACGCTGGTCCACCTTCATTATTCTCTTCTGCCATTATTGTTCCTCCGTTTCAAGATTTGTTGTTGCCGTAGTACAGACTACATCGCTATCCGAACAGTCTTGTGCTCTCTCCGAGAACATTGCCTGAATCTGTGTGTAAGAATCTGTCACATTCTGGCTAGTTGGGGAAATTGCCATCACATGCTTATTTGCAAATTTAAATACTTCCTCATTCAGCGTAATTGTCGCGTTGAATCTTAGCACCAAGTTACCAAAAGAATCACGCCCGTTAGATGAATCTCTAATCACCACATCGTCAGTAGACAACATACAATTATTCGTAGATGTCCAACGCATACTGTTCCCAACATCTGCACCGCTATATGATATACATTCGCTATTAAAATGTGGTATACCGCTAATAGTTCCGCTCTCGTCCATATATCCATCTGCATACCATTCAGAAAATCTTGGACTTCTAAAAATCTTTACCACATCAGCAGTTCCCATATCAATGCCACTTGCCAATTGCTGATCCATTAAAGATTTGCCATAGTCATCTAGTCCATCCATCTTTTTATTGTATGAATCAACTATGGTCTGTTGGAGCTCTTCTGCTGTCTGCTCCGTCACTTCCTGCTTTGTCTCACCAGTCACTGCAAATTCATCTAACAGATCTTGGACCACATCACTCGTAGTAGGTGTTGTCTCCTCTACTACTTCCCCTTCGTCTTCTCCAAGATCATCCCTTTCTGGATCACATCCTGGCTTACCCTTCATCCAATAGACATAGATATATTTGTCAGTGACATTGTTTTTCGTCTCTTCATCCATCAGAATATTGCCATCAGCATTAGTTTCTACAATACATCTAGTTGGGATTTCGTTATCATCAGCGTCCACATATCTACCATAATCATATTTCATCAACGCAATTCCCTTCTTAAACGACTCTAGTACCCGGTAATCAATATATGGTGACACCTTAGCATCCGCCTGTGCGTCAAACCTAATTTCATTCGTAGAAAGATCTACCATCAATTCAGAAATAGAAATAACATCTGGTCCAGATGGCAAAATTGTTCCTAAAATAGAAAATACCCTAGACAAAACTTTCTTATTGCTACTAATTTCTTCCAACTCCTCAAGCTGTTTTTGGATAGTCAAAAGTTCGCTCAAGCTATCATAAGATTTTAACTTATCAGACATTTTTTTGAGTTTTGTATCTTGAGTACTCATTGCGATGTTTTGACCTTCCCAAATACCAGCCATCACTATCACCGTGCCACCAGATAATGCTACGACAATTATGGCAATAAATAGCACCAAGTTTCTAAACTTCATTGCCTTAATCATCCTACGCTTAACCTCCGGCACCAGATTGATCTCGTATGACTTATTTTGTTCGGTCATCATCGTAGGCTTCTCTTTTGGTTTAACGCCGAATTTCTTCAGAGTTTCCTTCCACTCTTTTTCTAGCCATTTCAAGATATTCTGCATTATTTATTGCTCCTCTCTGCCAAGCCAATCGCTACTGCAAATTCACTTGCCACCCCTACTAGCGCCTGCTGCTGTTCTGGAGTTACTTGTACTAATTGCCATGGATTACCCTGAATAGTCTGGACATTGGTTTTTACCTCGATATATTCCGCAATAAACGGAATCACCCCGGCAAAACCAGAGAGCACAATCCCAAGCACTGGTGCTCCTACATATTTGTTCTGGAAGAATCTTACTGATTTTGTTAGCTCTTGAGCAAAACTCTCCAGACGGTTATCAAGCGCCTTAAATACCTGCCCCTCTAGCTTGTCTTGCGCCAAGCCAAATTTCAAAATGAATCTTCTAGCCTGATCTTCCCTTACATTCAAAGTAGTAGATACTGTCTTTACCAATGCAGATAGCCCGCCAGGAATCGAGCGCACCAATCTTGGTGCGCCCCTATACACCACCACCAAATCTGTCGATGTTTCACCCAAATCTACAATAATCCTTGCATCCTGCGAACCCACTGGGGCAAGTGATCTTGTCATTGCAATTGGTTCTGGCTCCTGCGCAATCACATTTAACCCTAATCGCTCAACCATTTCCATCCTACTCTCTGCATAATCCATCCCCGCAGAAGATAGTAGCACCTCTGCTTTTGCTGGATCGTTTGGGCTAGGCCCTAGGACCGCATAGTCAACCTCTGCCTCATCTACTGCCATTGGAATATACTGGTCTAATTCGTATTTTATAGTCTTCCGCAGTTCTTTTTCCGTCTGATTAGGCACTTCAATCACCGCCGTATAAGTTTTCCCTGCTGGTAACCCTAAAGCTATGTTCCTAGTCTTAATCCCAGCCTGCTTCATTGCACCCAAAATCAACTCGCCCATCTTACGCTGACCGAGTTCACTGGTATCTTGGGAAATCTTCAAATCAATTGGCACATAAGCATATCTTGTCAACTGGAAACCATGCTGCATGTCACCATCGAGTTGCACCAAACGCATCGCGCTCGTCCCAATATCCATTGCGAAGAATTCGCCCACTCCATGCAATAAGCTCATACTACATATTATAAGCTTGAGCGTATTGGGTGTCAAGAGAATTACAAGAGAAAACCACTAAAACTTGCTCAGTTTCAAATAATAAAATCGTTCTCTATTCCCATTTTTTCCCACTACCTCGTTATCACGCTTTTTCAAAACCAAAAATCCTTTAGTTTTAAGCCACATTTCAAACTCTTTGATAATCTCTCGACGAATCTTTTCATTTTTCACCACCCCTTTCACTAACTGCTCTGGCCTTGCCTCAAATTGCGGCTTTAGCATTACTAAATACTCTGTATTTTCCCCAGCAATATTCCTCTTCGCATATACTAAAATCTTCTTCAGACTAATAAAACTTACATCCGCCAATATCACATCCGGCTGTTCAATCTCTATCTCATCTTCACGCTTTGGTTTACCGGCCGCCACCACATCAAAAATATCCGTTTTTTCATGTAGTTCTACGCAGCTGTCAAACCTCAGCGGCGCTACCATCTGTTTTGTGCCTTTTTCTACTGCAATCACCTTCTTTGCGCCAGATTTTAGCGCAAACTCTGTAAAGCCGCCAGTAGAAGAGCCAATATCAAGTACAGTTTTTCCTTGGAATCTAAAAGAAAACGCCCTTGCTGCTTGCTCTATTTTTAGCTCTGCCCTACTGACGCCCATTTATCCTATAGGTTATTTACCTTGGCGCTCGCGATAAGCACGCGTCTCAGTATCAACGCTTACGACATCGCCTTCTTTAATAAAGGCTGGAACTTTTATTACCACGCCAGTCTCCAGCGTAGCATCTTTCATAACCGAAGTAGAAGTATCGCCTTTTACCGCATTTTCCGTATAAGTAACTTTCAGCCATAGATTCTTTGGCAATGTCAGGTTAATTGGAGTACCGTTATAGAACTGAATCTCCATCTCATCGCCATCACGCATAAAATCTGCAGATTCTCCAACCATCTCAGCCGACAACTCATATTGTTCAAAACTCTCTGGATCCATGAAATAAAATTTTTCGTCATCCTTATAGAGATATTGCACTTTTCTCGTAGTGACTTCCGCTGGTTCAATTTTCTCTTGCCCCTTAAAAGTCTTTGGAAGCAATGCCCCTGTAATTAAATTTTTTACCTTGACATTTACGATTGATCCACCCCGCCCCATTACCTTTTGTGAATATTCAACCACTTTATATGGTTGTCCATCCAAAGTAATCAGCACATTCTTTTTCAAATCTGTTGGTCCGTACATACATTCTCCTTAGATTAAGCTACAAATGGTAATAATGCCAAATGACGAGCGCGTTTTACTGCAGTAGCAAGTTGTCTTTGTTGCTTCATGGTTAGACCAGTCTTAGAAACTGGCTCTAGGCGTCCATAAGCATCAACATATCTCTGCAATGTCTTCACATCACGATAATCAAAGTAAATATTTGGGTCATTTTTAGTCTTACGCATTTTCTCCCTTTCTTATCTCAAATTAAAACGGAATTTCATCCAAGGCTACTTCACCGCCATCATCAGCAATATCATCTGGAACTACTTCGTCAACACCATCACCGGCATTACTACCAGAATTGCTACCACTGTTACGGCTTCCACCATCAGAAGCTCCAGAATTACCGCTTAAGAAATTAAAATCTTCTACGACAATTTCTACTCTAGAACGCTTTTGGCCAGTGTTCTTATCTTCCCAACTTCTCTGGTCCAAACGGCCACAAACCAAAATCCCCGTGCCTTTTTTCGCATATTGCTCAATTACTTCGGCAGCTTTACCCCAAGCAGAACAATCAATAAAAGATACTGATTCTTGAGGATTGCCACTTGCATCTTTATAATTACGATTTACTGCAACGGAGAAAGAAGTAACCTTTACTCCACTTGGAGTAGTCCTAAGCTCTGGATCGCGAGTAATATTACCGCTAATAATTGCTTTAGAAAAACCGCGTGCCATTTATGCCTCCTCCTTTTCTTCTTCCTTGGTTTCTTCTTCTGTTTCTTCATCCTCTGCACCCTTGCGTGCTTTGCGCTTTGCTTCCATCTTCAAGCGCCTTTCATCTACTGTTACTAGTAGATAGCGGATAAATTCATCTGCAAGATCCAAGCTATCTGCTACTTTCTTTGCCGCCTTTTTATCTTCTGGCAAATCAATTTCGTAGTAGTAGAAAACTGCAAACTCCTGGCCTGAAACTTTGTAGGCTAGGCGTCTCTTGCCTTCGTTAGTTTCTTTAGTAATTTTCCCACCATTTTCCTCGATTATTTTCTTAGCTTTATCGAGAGCAGGCTGCAAATTCATCTCAAGATCTGGATGAATTAGCACAGTAAGTTCATACTGTCTCATTAATACTCCTTTGGTTAAAGCAAATGCAGCTCTAGACTCACTTGCTGAGTGTTTAATATCTAGATTATTATACCTCAGAATTCAAATTTTAGCAAGCCCTACTGCCTCTGCAAATTAATATCCAGACTAAAACATATCTATAAATCAAATACGCACTTAGTCCATGGCCTCAACATATCAATTCTTGGTGTCCTATCCAAGCATAAGCCCGTTAAATCGTAACATCCCACTTTTCTATCAAGCTCATGCTTGCACAGGTTTTACCTTTGTGCTAAACAGGAGTGTTACAAAACTCTATTGCTTAAAAATATCCCCAAAATCACCCAAAAATTCCCTCAAAAAATATATGTTGTAAAATTTACAACATATGTCTAAATCCTCCCAGCTTGAGCTCTATTTTCTTCTTTTAGTTACCTTTTTTATCTTTCCATCTTCTAGCTCCACTACCCTATCCGCTTTTTCAATCAAATTTTTCTCATGCGTAATAACAATTACCGTATGATCTTGTTTCAAATCTTGCAAAATATTTGAAAGATTTGGAATCGCCTGTGCCCCCACCGAAGACACTTCATCAAAAATCAAGATTTCTGATCTCGTCAAAATCGCCCGCGCAATCGCCAAAAGCTGTTTATCACCTTCAGAAAGTGCGCTCTCATCCTCTGTTATCACCGTCTCATATCCATCTGGTAATTTGGCAATAATCTTGTCTAACCCAATTCTCTTGCATACCTCTTCCTGCTTGGTATGATTCCTCTCTACTAATGACAAATTATTTCTTATGCTAGTGTCAAGTGTAAATGGCTTCTGGAACACGCCTGATACATTGGTATTATGCACTCGCTTACTATAATTGCGTATATCTTCATCGTCAATCAAAATCCGGCCCGAAGTCGCATTTTCTAATCGATACAAAAGATTCATTACAGAAGTCTTCCCTGCCCCTTTCTTCCCTATGATTGCTGTAATTTCATTTGGTCTCGCCTTAAAAGAAATTCCTTTCAAAACTTGCTGACCTTTCCGCTTCAAGCCCACATTCCTAAACTCCACCAATCCGTTTATATAATCATTATCAAAATCACCAAATTCAATATCTGATTCCTGCGTATAACTCAGCAATCGTTTAACTCTTGCCGTCTGCACGCCATACTGAGACATTGCTAGTAAATTATCTCGCCACAATTCAGCCGTCACTGTTATCACTTGCTCAAAATAAGCAATCAAGAGCACCAGGGTTTCCACCGTCATTTTGCCATTAATCACAAACACCGCCATCATCACATACAGCACAATTTTGCCAACATAAGATACCCATTCATCCCAAACTGCAAGTTTCTCTCTGTAAAACCGTCTCTTTTTATACTGTTCTGCCCATTTTCTAGCTGTTCCATTATATCTTGTAATCATTGCTGGCAAAACATCCATCAATCTAATTTGGCTCGAATTCATTACTACCTGATTAATTACATTAGCTGCCTTATCTTCATATTTTCTACACCCATCAAAACATTTTGAATACTTTTTGGCATTTTTATCCATCAAAATCATATAGATAATATCTGCCAGCACCGCTACTACCGCCACCCAGATGTTGGAGAACATAAAAATCACAAAAATCATTACTAGCTTCATTATTTTTCCAGCTGCAACCCCAGCTGTGTCTAACACATCCACTACCCATCTAATGTCATCTGTACAAGTAGCAATAATTTTACCACGCGACAGCTCATCAAAAATCCCTTCATTTTTAATCACATGTTCTATCAGTCTCTGTTGCAAAAGAATATGGTATCTCTCTGCCGCATTTTCATACATACGCCAAATTGTTATTCTAGGTATCGTATAGGCAACATAAAATATTAGGTACAATATTGCCCACTTAAAGATATCCTCTACTTTCCCTCCAGTAGTCAGTACACCAATGATTGCCGCCGTCGCAAGCGGCGGAAGCAACAATGCTCCGTCCATCACGATATGCAGTAATGCATAGACAACAAAAAATCCCACCCTTTCCCCCGTAATTGTCATCATATCTTTAAGAAACTGGAAATACCTCATTGCCCACCGGCTCTTTCATCAAACTCTTCCATAGAAGTAATATTTACTTCTCTTGGTTTATTGCCATTTGCCGGTCCAATTACACCAATTTGTTCTAGCCAAATTGCTAATCCCGCTACAAATCCATGGCCTTTCCCAAGATATGCTTGCAAACTTGCTGTTGAGAATTTCCCCTTTTGCAAAGTAATTTCTACTGCTTTTCTCACTACTGGATCATTTGGATCAAACTTTCGTCCAAGTTCACCAATACTGCCGCCATCAGTCGATCCTAATCCCTTTATCTGCACCGGTTGAGAAGTAACTTCATCATTATATTCTGGTGGCCTCTGCTCACGCAAGAAATCTGTCAAATTATTTATGTCTTCATCACTAGTCCAGGCACCCTGTATCCTGCGTGGCTTGCCCATCATAGATGTAGTCAACATCAGCATATCACCCTTGCCCAAAAGCTTCTCCGCTCCACCCATATCCAGCATAATCCTTGAATCCATCTGGCTTCCTACGGCAAAGGCAATTCTTGAAGGAATATTTGCTTTAATCAAACCAGTAATTACCTTCACCTCTGGCCTCTGAGTTGCGAGTACCAAGTGAATCCCTGCTGCACGACCTTTCTGTGCAATCCTCACAATCAGCATTTCCAAATCCTTCCCTGCCATCATCATCAGGTCTGCCATCTCATCAATCACCACTACAATATATGGCATCTTTCCGCCATCATGCTTTTGATCGTTTCCATCGGCATCTTTTACGGTCACCGTAGAGCCTTTTTTGGCCATTTTTCGGTTATAATCCTGAATGTTCTTAACTTTCTCTTCTGCCATCAAAGAATAGCGTCTTTCCATCTCATTTACCGCCCACTTCATTGCCGAAAGCGTCTTATCTACAGAATTAATAATCGGCGTAAGCAAATGCGGGATGTCGTTATATTGCACCATTTCCACCTGTTTTGGATCTACGATAATCAATTTCATATCACTTGGCGCATTCCGATAAAGTAGTGAAGAAATCAGCGTATTTGTCATTACTGATTTACCAGAACCGGTAGTACCAGCTATCAAAAGATGTCGCATATCTGCAAGATCTGCTACCACGCTTTTACCAGAAATATCCTTTCCTACCGCAAATGTTAGTGGCCCATCCGCAGTTTTCCACTCTTCGCTTTCCAAAATTCCCCTTAGTCTCACATCTGCCGACTTCACATTTGGAATCTCTACACCCACAGATCTCGTACCAGGAATTGGAGCCTCAATCCTAATTTTATCTACTGCAAGATTCAATGCCAATTCCTTGTCTCTTGCCAAAATCTTCCCTAAGTTTACGCCCTGAGGTGGCTTCATTGTATACTGCGTCACTCTTGGTCCAACATTTGCCCCTTCCATCTCCACATCAATTCCAAATTCCGCCAAGGTAGATTTGATAATAAATGCGTTTTGCTGGTGATTCCCTGGATCAGCCGGAGATTGTTTCTTCTCCAAAAGGTCCAAACTTGGCATCTTCCAATCTGGATCAGACACAGAGACCAATGCTTTTTCCTCCACTGGCTTGGCCACCGGGGCTGCCTTTGGATTACTAATTTTCAGCTTGGATCTCTTGTCGTCATCCACCGTAGCCACACCAGAATTTACCGTAATCTCCAAATCCCCATCTTTGCTAGCTTTTTCCGCAGCTCGCATCAACTTCGCATTTTCTTGATCTTCTTTCTTGTTTGGTCTGAACAAATTAATTATCCATTTAAATACTGTCTTTGGAGAAAGTTGTAAGATAAAAAGCGCCGTAATAAATATCAATACTATATAGATAAACACCACCACCCCAGAATCCAAAATCTTTGTGGCCAAAATGTTTAGACCCTCCCCCAACATTCCCCCGGTTCTTACCTCTTGGCCAATAGTTGGAATACCAAACACGCCAGACACCCAAAAAATCATCAGAAACGATGCTATCCAAACTGCAACTGATACTCTATTATCTTCACTCCTAAAAATTCTCACCGCCAGATAAACCAAAAGCACTGGGATTAGATACTGAGCATAGCCTATAGCCCAAAGCATTGCTTCGTTCACTTTCTCTAGCAATACCCCACCGTTGCCAAACCAAGTCATCACCAAAAACACTGCAAGCGCAATCATTAGTACCGCTACTACCTGCCGCCAAAATCCACCCGGAAGCTCATGCTCCGGTGCTGCATCTCGCGTATTTCTAGAAGTCCTCTTTGCCTTTTTTCTTGCCATTTTACCTAAATAAACCTATCTGCCCACCAATTTGCATAGTTTTCACTATTATACCACAAGCAGTTACAGTACGCCAGCACAAGCCACTCAAATAAAATCTCCAAAGCATTAGATGCCCGCCGCTTTTAAAGCGGCAACATCAATGCTGCAAAGATTTTACAGCCTTACTGCTCAATACCCTTCATCGAAAGGCTAATCTTCCCCTTGTCATCAATCGCTACTAGTTTTACTTTTACAGTCTGACCAACTTTTAGTACATCTGTTACTTTGTCTATTCTCTTGTCAGAAATCTGAGAAATATGCAACATCCCATCAATCCCTGGCATAATATTCACAAATGCCCCAAAATCCTTAATTGTCACTACTTTGCCAGTATAGATCTTCCCTACTTCTGGTTCTTCGGTCAAGCTCTTCACCCAATCTAACGCTTTTTGAATATTTTCAGCATTACCTCCGGCAATTGTCACCAAGCCATCTTCGGCAATATCCACTTGTGCACCAGTTTCAGAGGTAATTTTATTGATGGTTTCCCCACCTTTGCCAATCACTGCACCAATCTTATCTGGGTTAATCTTCAGTTTCTCAATTCTTGGCGCATTGGCAGAAATTTGCTCTCTTGGGCCAGGCAACACTGAAAGCATATGATTCAAGATAAACATTCTACCATCATGGCTTTGCGCAATCGCCTTTTCTAGAATCTCTACTGGCAAGCCATGGACTTTCATATCCATCTGAAGTGCTGTAATACCCTCAGTTGTGCCAGTTACCTTAAAGTCCATATCTCCGGCAAAATCCTCTGCATCCATCAAATCTGTCAGTACATAGGCTTTATCAATATCTTTTGCCGTAATCTCTGTCCCTTTAGGCACATCTACCATCAGCCCCATTGCTACGCCAGATACTGGGCGTTTTAGAGGCACACCAGCGTCCATCAAAGCTAGACAAGAGGAGCAAGTTGCCGCCATAGAAGTCGAACCATTCTGGGACATAATCTCTGTTACGCTCCTAATTGCATATGGGAAATCTTCCACGCTTGGCAGCATCGGAGCAAGTGCTCTCTCTGCCAAATATCCATGGCCCACCTCTCTACGTCCTGGAGAGCCAATCCTACCAATTTCACCCACCGTATATGGTGCAGCATTGTAATGATGAATATATCTTCTTACACCATCAGTTACTTCCATTGTATCCACTACTTGTGCAAAGCTCATTGGTGCCAAAGTTACAATATTCAGTGCCTGAGTCAAACCTCTGGTAAAGAGTGCCGAGCCGTGTACTCTTGGGAGCACTCCTACCTGAGAACTAAGTGGTCTCACCTCTGTCAATTTTCTACCGTCTGGGCGCACACCATCTTTTACAATTCCTCTGCGCACCTCTGCATGCACAGAAAGTGTAAATGCCTCATCATATTCTGCCTTATATTTTTCTTCATAATCAGCAATTTTTTCCTCTTCAGTCTCACCTTCACCAAGCTCCAAGGCAAATTCTGTATCCATTTCTGCCATCAATTCATCACAGACTTTCTGACGCTCCAATACATTTCCACGGATTTTGCTACCCTTGTCTCCAAAATGTTTTGCCGTCCAGGCATCAACTTTTTCTTGGATGCTTTCCTCTGGCAAGACTAATTCGTATGGCAATTCTTCTGGGGCCACCGCTGCACGCAATTTCTCTTGCAGCTCCAAAGCAGGTTTACAATTCTCTGTTGCCCACTTCATGGCCTCAATAATCACGGCCTCTGGTACTTCATTTGCACCAGCTTCCACCATCATTACTTTGCCATCTCTAACTGCCACCACTAGGTCTAAATCAGATGCCTCTCTCTCCTCTGCCGACAAGAACGCCTTAAATTCCATCTCCCCCTTGGCATTTTTCACGCGGCCAATTCTTAGGCCTGCTACTGGCCCATCAAATGGCACCCCAGCACAATGTAGGGCTGCACTTGCTGCCACCATACCTACCACATCTGGGCGGAATCCCGCATCCATTGAAAGCACTGTTGCCACCACCTGAATCTCCTGGCGATACCCCTTTGGAAATAGCGGACGAATTGGACGATCAATCAAGCGTCCTACCAAAATTGCATTGTCAGATGGCTTCCCCTCACGCTTGATAAATTTGCTTCCGCTCATCTTGCCAGCGGCATAAAACTTTTCTTCGTATTCTATAGAGAGTGGGAAGAAATCTTGCTGTACTGGATTCTTAGAAACCACTACACTTCCTAGTACAGTAGTATCTCCATATTGCACTAAAACAGAGGAAGTAGATCTAAATCCTACTCTATTTACCTCTAATGTTAGCTCTCTGCCACACCACTCTGTGGATAATCTAATTAATTTTTTCCCACTTGGATTTATGATATCCATGAAAAAAACACCTTTCCGGGAAAACATCAGATATTTACCACCCCTGTTATTCACCTTACACGGGTAATAAGTATCTGTCGTCTTCCCTGTTAATTTTTAACTACCCCTATTATAGCACAAAACCTCTATCCTAAAAAGTATTGACAATTTAGCATAAGTATGATAAAATAAGATATGTAACTATTGTTAGGTTCCTTAGGAGGTGTGTTTTGGACGCAAATTTCTTTTTACCGGAAGTTTTACAATTTTACCTTGACGATTCTCAATGCAATGGAATCATCGAGGTCAGCGGGGATGTCTCGCATTTTAACCGTATCGACAATCCTATAATAGAATTATTTAGGACCGTCGAACAGGATGTAAGAGAAAAAAATGGGCATAAGCTATCGTTTGTAGCTGGTTGTCCAACATATAACCCCGCAAAAAACATTACTTCTTGTCACTTCTACCCCAACATGGCTGGTCTTCATTGGAGACAGGAAAGGATAAGAGTAAAAGTACAAGAGATCCTTGTGGATCAGATTGTACCGATGTTTGAAGATCTCCTCGCCTGCTATTTCGATAGCGACGAGTTTAGAGACTACCAATTAAACTTGGCAGACTTAATGTCTGGAACAGCTGGAGACGACAAGGATAAAATAGACCAGCTGGTCTCAAACTGCAACAGCAGTATCAAAGACTTCATTACAAGATCGGGTTATGCCCTTCCCGTCAGAAGGAAGGTGCAAATTGCACCCAAAGAAAGTCAGGATGAAATCACCAATCTATTAGATCTCTACTAACACCACCAAAAACCCACCGCTAAGCGGTGGGTTTTCTCATGCAACCGAGTTGTAGTTTCAAAAACTTCCAACCAAGTTGTTGTTAAGAGAGACTATTTACGTAGACCAAGCTTAGAAACGGTCTTCTTGTAAGTCTCAAAGTCCGTCTTTTCAAGGTATTTAAGAAGTCTTTTACGCTTACCAACCATCTGCATCAGACCGCGGCGTGCCATAAAATCGTGCTTGTTTTCCTTGACATGCTCAGTTACTTCTTTGATGCGCTCAGTCAAAATAGCTACCTGCACCTCTGGGGAGCCGACATCTTTTTTGCTGCGAGCCATCTTAGAAATAGCCTCTGCCTTCTTCTCTTTTGTTATCATAGAGAAAATTATATCACACCCCTATAATTTTTGCAAATCTATCAATCTTTTATCCCCAACTCCCCCAGCGTCATCGCCTCAGACACCCTATATTCCCCAATCTCCGTCCGCCTCAGCTCTGTCAAATATCCGCCCACACCTAGTGCCGCTCCAATGTCTTCCCCTAATGCCCTGATGTATGTCCCAGAGCTTACATGGCAAGCAATTTTTAGCTCTGGCCACTGATAATCTACCACTTTTATGTCATAAATTTGCACTTTCCTCACTGGCATCTCCACCTCTATTCCCTTCCTTGCCAAATCATATGCTCTCCGCCCATCAATTTTCACCGCCGAATAAGCTGGCACCTTCTGTTGAATCTCCCCCTTAAATCCCTTCACAACTTCCTTAACCTGGGAAATATCAGGAATATGTTTTTCTAATGGCGCCCCCAAAAAATCATATTCTGATATCTCCCCCTCCACATCCCCAGTGCTTGACACCTTTCCCAAGCAAATTGTCGCTTCATACCTCTTATCCAGTTTCAAAAATTCCGTGGCTTTTTTCGTCCCCTTCCCTAAAAGGCAAATCAAAAGGCCCGTCGCAAACGGGTCCAATGTTCCAGCGTGTCCTACTTTTGCTCTTTTTGGTGCAGTCTGCCCCAGAGAAACGGCTTTTTCCCTGACCTGTTCGGTCAAAATCCGTCTTACTCTAGCAACCACCGCAAACGAGCTTAACCCCGCCGGTTTATCCACTAATAAAACTTCTTTGTCTAACAAATTCACACGCTAATTATACCTTATAATCAGCATCTAGACTATTTGTTTTTGTTTTAGTGTCTATAGGAAGACTAGTTTTCAGTTTTAACTAGCACAAAAATCATCGTTGCAGATACTATCATCGCAACCATGATGGGAAGCATTACCATACTCTACATCCCTGGTATTTTAAATGCCCCTGGGTCTTGGACTGGCGGGACTTGCGTCGGGTCCTGGACCGGCTGGACAACCACCGGATTTACTGGCTCGGCTGGCGCAGGTGCACCCGCCGGCATCTCCGGTATTCCATTAGCAAAAGAATTGTCCTGCATTCCCACCGCCACTGCTGGCTCTGCCGGAGCTACCGGTACTGCTGGCACCTCTGGAGCTACTGGCGGCACAGGACTTGCCGCTACAGCTGGGTTATCAAAATTTGTTGGTGCTGTTTGTATTTGATCCATCGGCTGGGTAGCCATTGGCTGAGCTGCTGGTTGCATCTCTGGAGTCGGCGCAGGTGCCACTGGAGCTTCTGCCCCAGGCATCGGCTGTATTGGCATCACTGGCTGCACTGGAGGCAAGCTTGGTGCCTCTGGAGGCATTGCTCCATAATTCATTGCTGCAGGAGGCATAGGTGGAGGCGGCAACTCTGGCACATCCACTGGCTGAGCTACTGGTTGTGCCATTGGCTGCATCTCTGACATTGGCATAGGCGCTACTGGAGCTTCTACCCCAGGCATCGGCTGTGGCTGGTTTACCATCTGATTCACCATATCTGCTACATTTTGTTCAGGCTGCACCTCTGGCATATTTGGCACCGCTGGTGCCGCACCTATTGCTGGGTTCAACATTGGATTATTCATTGGCTCCGCCAAAGCTTCCTCCATCATTGCGCCATAGTCTTTTGGCTTTTCCTCTTCTTCTACTGGTGTCATCGTATGGCCGTTTAACTCTGTTAAATCAGCTGGCGTCTCATACACTCCATTCATTGCGGTATTCACTGTTGGCACCGCCGCTTCTTCTCCTACTGCCGGCACCTCTGCCTTCAAAGCTTCTTCCATCGTCTTATTAGTCGCATCATTAGCATCTAATGCACCACCAACATTTTGTTCAGGCTGGACTTCAGGCTGAATCTCAGGCTTTATCTCTGGCACCTTTGCTTCTGCTGGCTCCGCTTCTGCTCCGTTTGGAATATCAAGTACTGACGATTCCGCCACCGGAGCGTTTTCCTCTTCCTTCAGCTCCTCTTTTGACGCTTCTTTTGCTTCCTCTTTTAGCTCTTCCTGCTTTTCTCCAGCCACTTGCATTAATTCTGCCAATGGTCCATTCTCCGTTGTCTGATTCTGCCCAGAAATCATCTTCTCTAATTCTTGCTCTGGACTCATTGCATCCTTATTTTCTGTAGCGCCGTCTTCCTTTTCTACTGCAGGACGCAAAGATTGTTCTAGTTCCGAAGGTTGATCATCCTCATGACTAACATCAATACTCCCAGGTTCTGCCTGTTCTTCTTTCTCTTCCTGCTTTTCTGGCTCCTTCTCTTCCATATCATCCATATGTGAGACAATCAATTGTTGATCAGCTCCATATTTCATTAGCTCCGCACTGGCAGCCATCGTCTCTGGTGAAGTCTTGTCATTAGAAAACCTATCTGTTGCCGCCACAATACCAGTGAGCAGCGCCGTTGCAATATCCTTACTAATCTCCACTTTCTCGCCGTCTATCAATTTCAAAATCATTTCCGAAACAGATGACGCACTCGCATCATTCCATTCTAGTCCGCCCAATCTTCCTGGTACATTATTAGAGATGTTAATCGAAATCGCATCATGCATTATTCTACCATGCTCTGCTAACGCTGCATCCAAATCTTCTGTCGCTACCACATTTAGCGATATCACCATATCCACATTCACTTCACCATGAGAAAACTCCAAATCTTTTTCAGAAATTGTTGTTTTGTACGGTGTAATATATACTTTTACAAAATCGCCCTCAATTTTATATCTCAGGTGGTCTGCCTTTTCTTTATCCAAGGCAATAATAAAATCTTGCAAACTATTTGTATTAGATTCAAAAGTCTTTTCTGGCTCCAAAAATTGCACTGCATTTGGCGTCTTTCCAGAATAAATTGCTGTTACATGCTTTCCTATTTTATCAAGTGCTAATGTCAGGCCAATCGCCGCTGCAATCTCATCCACAGACGGATCTCTGGATAATGCTACCAAAATACTATCCGATGACTCAATCTTTTCTAGCACTTTTGCTAGGGTCTGATCAGCCATACTTTCTTCCGGTTGCTGTTCTTCTGTGCCCACCGCCTTCTTGATTGAATTATCTTCGTTTGGCATTTTTGTTTTTCTAATTAGAATTTATGACTTTATTCTAACATAACCTTTATCAAAAGTAAAGACTTTTTTATTACTCCCTTAAAACTCTTTACAACTTCTAAAAAGTGATGTATAATAAACCGCAATATAATATATTATTTAACCTATAGGAAATATTCTAATGCCGATTATTAAATCTGCTAAAAAAGCCGCTCGTCAAGCTGAAAAACGTACCGAGCACAACAAAGAAATCAAGCGCACTATCAAGGCCGCTCTAAAAGAATTCAAAGTCAAGCCTACTGCTAAGAGCCTTGCCAAGGTTCAGTCAGAGTACGATAAAGCCGTCAAAAAAGGCCTCATCAAGAAAAATACCGCTGCTCGTCGCAAAGCTGCTCTTGTCAAAATCGCTAAAGCTGCCGGCGCCAAACCAGCCGCTTCCAGCAAAAAACCAGCCGTCAAGAAAGCTCCTACCAAAGCTCCTGCTACCAAAACTGCCAAAGCTACTAAAAAACCTGCCACCAAAAAGCCAGCCGCCAAAGCTGCTACCAAAAAACCTGCAGCTAAATCCGCGAAAGCCGCAACAAAAAAGGCAAAATAATCAACCACGGATCATAAGCAGTAGTTTTCATCTGCATATCCAGTTTAGAGAGTTCCAAAAGAACTCTCTTTTCTTTTTGTCCTGGGTGCTCGTCATATTTCTTTAAAGCCGAGCTCACTATTGCTCCAAAAGTCATATACGGGTCTAGCTGCGGCGTATCACCACCTCTATCCGCCTTTTCCCTCAGACCATTTAGTTCTCTTACTGCCTTTTCCCCGTCAACATACGCGGTGTCAATTATCCTAAATATCGCCCACTTATCTACTTCTGGCTTGGCAAACTTTTTCATCTCTACTTTTTTATTTTTGATAAAATCTTTATACGATTTTTTCTGAGAAATCACGCTCTCCCAAATCACAATCTCATGTTTTGTATCTACAAAATCTCCCAAAACCTCATAAAAATCCTGGGGGGTTTGCGAATCCGAAGCCGATTCAATTTTTTCTTCAGTTGTCTTTTTGGCCGGCGTCAAATCTTTTATCAAAATCTTTCGTTTGTCAGAAAACAGACTATTCCCTCTACATATATCATATATGTCAGTTACATCCAAGTTTTCTCCATCAAAAACCTCATAATCTTCTCCCAAAACTTTCCGAATCTCCGCCTGAATTTTTATACGGTCATCGCCACAAAAAACTCTAATCATTCTTGCACTCCTTCTGACAATGCGGACAAATATGCGTGCCTCTATCTGCCACTCTAATCTTAATGATTTCATTCCCGCAATTCACACAAGGTTGCCCTTCTCTCCGAAAAACTTTGGCAAAAAGCTCCAAATAGTCTCCTTTAGTTCCATCCGCACGCACATATGTTGCCATAGTTGAACCACCAGATTTTATTGATGCATCCATCACTTCGCAGGCACATCTAATCAACTTTTTCACCTGCTCCAAACTTAACTTTCCTGCCAAAGTCCTTGGATGAATTCTAGCACCAAAAAGTGCTTCATCTGCATAGATATTTCCTAATCCACAAATCACTTTCTGATCTAGAATCACTGCCTTAATCGGAGAATTCTTACGCCGCTGAAGTTTTTGGTATAGTTCGCTTGCTTCCATTTCCCATGGCTCTTTTGCCAAACTCTTGATAAATTTATCTTGCTCTACTTCCGCAGTCGGCAATACCTTACAGAACCCAAATTTTCTTTGATCGTTAAAAAATAGTGTTCCACTATCCAACTCAAAAATCACTCTTGTTTGTTTATTTGGCAGTTCCGTAAAAAACGAATCCGTGGGATGCCCGCCCGCAAAACTCTGTTTGGTCAAAAGTTTTGCTTTTGCCGCATCCACTCCCTTTTCAGTTCCATCTTCTCGGTAAATCAACTGCCCCGTCATCCTCAGATGTACCATCATTGAGACTCCACCACCAAGATCAATCACCAGCGCCTTCCCAAATCTTCTCAGCCTAGTTATCTCTTTTCCTTCTACCAGCTCTGCCGGACCTATAAAAGATTTTTCGCACAAAATTTTTACTTTTCTAATTTTTTGGTGAACACAAAATTTATCAAGCCCACGCCTAATCGTTTCTACTTCTGGTAGTTCAGGCATATTTTCTCCGTATATATAATATATATTATATCAGCTCTTCCCTGTTATTTTTTCATTTTCTTTAGAGTTTCTTTCAAATCTTTGTCCACTCTATATGATTCGCAAGTTTTATTAATAGCCTTATTATATGTCCATGCTGGCAATTTTAAATTGGAAAACCACACCAAAGTATCTTCTGGGTACTTGGCAAAACATACCGATATTAGCCATGCCACCGCCATCTTTACATAATACGCATCCCACGCCATCACCGTCCTTATTCGCTCGCCGCCAATCTCTCCCTTTATTCTTTCTACCGAAAGCTCTCCCGAACCATCAGAAAGATACTCTGCCATTTCAGAAACTCTATCAAACACTACTTGCAAATATTCTGGCTCTATGTAGTGATCCAGGAGGCACACTAGCGCCACTCGTGTCTGGAATTCATCCAAAGATTTTAGCATCTTATCTATTTCTTCCAAAAATTTCTCACGATTTTTCCGTATATTTTTCTTACATCCAGCACAAAAACAGTCGCTAATTTCCCAATTATCAATCAGTGGGATAAATTTATACATTTCCTTTACCATTCGCTCATATGGTAATCCTGCAATTATAAATCCCCTTACCAGTACCTCTTCAAAAGCCACAGGCTCTTCCGCCAAAATTTCTTTCACTACACCCGGATGTATTTTTTCCCGACTCAAAATTTCCTGGGCTATCTCTCTACATTTTGGTACTCTCACCCCTAAAAGTGGCCGCTCCGTAATAATCCCTCCTAGCACAAAATCCCTATAGCCTTCTTCTGCATTTTCAAACAATTTGTTCTTCAATTCCGTATACATTTTTGGCCTTAATTTTCCAATAATTTCATCGTCAAACTTACTATTAGTTCTTTTTCTTCTGGCTCACTTTCCGCAATCAAAAGCGCCAGTGCTGTCAGCGCCCGATCCGATATTTTAGTCTCTCCACTTTTAGTAAGGTGCATATCATTAATTGTCAAATACACAATAAAAAGCAGTGCACCTATCCTTTTGTTCCCGTCATAAAACGGATGATCCTTAATCACAAAATACAACAAATTTGCTGCCTTTTCCGATATACTAGGGTATAGTTCCCTCCCATCAAAACTTTGATTAATCGCCGCCAATGTTCCATCAAAACTTTCATTTCTTTTCTTACCAAATAACTCCCCACCTTTTACGCTCACTCTTAGCTCTTCAACAATTTTCATGCACATTTCTGGCGTCAATTCTTTTTGGTTCTTGCCTTTTTCATTCATAGCAGAAAGATCAATAAAACCATCATCATATTCTTTTAATGCTTGAAAACTTCCAGCGTATTTAGAAATTACTTCCAAAACTCCAGTGGCCTCTCCCGCATCAAGCTCTTGCCTGCCAATCAGACGCCTCACTACAGCCATCATGTCTTCTACATTTTTTAACTTTTCTGCAGAGAGTTGCTTCAGTCTTCTCTCGTTTATAGCAACGCCACCCACTACATATTGCTTCAAAACTTTGGTTGCCCAAATTCTAAAATCCGTTGCTTTTTTAGAGTTCACCCTATATCCCACAGAGATGATTGCGTCCAAATTATAGAAATTCACCTCGCGTCTAACTTGCCTCTTTCCCTCAGTCCGAACTATTAAGTTTTTCTTAATAGTTCGTTTTTCCTCTAGCTCACCTTCGGCATATATCCGTTTCAAATGCATATTAATGTTTGGAATCGTAACATCAAAAAGTTCCGCAATCTGCTCCTGTGTCGCCCAAACTGTCTCATTTTCCGCATCAACATTAAAAACCACTTCCCCCTTCACCGCCTTATAGATTTCTATCTGTTTATCCTCAGCCATTTCTCTTCCAACTTTATCTGTTATCTCAAAGTTATCAGTTTTTGCCCCAAAAATCAAGGCAGCTCCACCAACTCCATCCTTTCCCGTCGGTATCCGCTTTCGTATGTATTCTCAGGCTACTACTACTGGGGCCCTGGTAACCTGTACAACCAGGACTCCTACGGGCTCTGGTGGTCTACCGCAGCCTACAGTGATAGTGGCGCGTACAGCCTGCGCATGGATAGTGGCGGTCTCGGTCCCCAGTATAACGGTATTAAGACTGGCGGGTTTCCTCTCCGCTGCGTCTACTACTTCATCAATACCCGTCGGTATCCGCTTTCGTATGTGTATTCAGGTGATTATGGTTGGCTTAGTGGTAATTTATACAGTCAGACAACACAAGGTGGTTGGTGGACGAATTTATCAAGCAATTCAAACTTTGCATACTTTATGACGATACACGCTAATGGAATTAACCCACAGAATAATGCCAGTGCTGGCAAAAATCAAAGTTTTACTCTCCACTTCACCTTTTCCCGTCGGTATCCGCTTTCGTATGTGTTCTCAGGCAACTACAGCTGGGGTAATGATAACCTGAGCAGCCAGGACTCCATCGGGTCCTGGTGGTCTACCGCGGCGTCCAGTGCTAGTGACGCGTACTACCTGCGCATGGGTAGTAGCTATCTCCTCCCCCAGTATGACCGTAGTAAGGCCTACGGGTTTGCTCTCCGCTGCGTCTCCCACTCCATGCTATACCCGTCGGTATCCGCTTTCGTATGTATTCTCTGGTAATTATTGGTGGTCTGATGGTAATCTAAGCTCTCAAAATTCTGAAGGACGCTGGCGATCTGCTACAGCTAGTGGTACTAATAATGCACACTATGTGTATATGGGTAGTAGTGTTTTCAACCCCCAATCTAACGCTGGTAAAGCTGACGGTTTTTCTCTCCGCTGCGCCAGCAGAGAGAAAACCCAGCATTTCTGTGGGAATAATGTTGAGGAATAAGGGCAGCAGTACCTTGAACATTCAGAAGATATGCAGTTTCATTGTTGCGAGATGCATTAGACCACCAAAGACCATTTTCGCTCTGTTGATACAAAGTACTAGTATTCCAAAAATAATATCCTGCAAATACATACGAAAGCGGATACCGACGGGCTTTGATGTAGCAGGAGAAGCTCCAACTTTACAAAGACTTTTCTGACTGTTTGTTGGCGAAACAAATGGGAATAATTATTCTACAGCTCGAGTACGGAACTGTCAATTCCGGCGCA
>JAFRCG010000029.1 GCA_017404515.1 Candidatus Saccharimonadota bacterium
TACGAAATCAACTGTAGTGCCGATGGCACTGCCACTTTCAAGCTAGTTTTTGCGCTTAGGGTTCTAGATACCGAAAAAGAAAAAGCTTTGGTAGACAAATTATTTGAACGGAAAAATTCTAAGGCCCGTGGCACCAGCAAACAGTGGCGTACAGTGCAGGTATTTATCCCTCGCCAACAAATGATTGACGAAGACGACTATTCTCTAGTTGGCGAAGACTTACTTACCAAGGCTTTCCAACAAAAAATTCCTGCCTTTGAGCAGCAATTTTAATTTGTAATCAGCCTGTCGTGGAGGCGCCGCCCTGTT
The DNA here is from genome assembly GCA_017404515.1 of Candidatus Saccharimonadota bacterium. Taxonomy (GTDB): domain Bacteria; phylum Patescibacteriota; class Saccharimonadia; order Saccharimonadales; family Saccharimonadaceae; genus Nanosyncoccus. The sequence goes on from JAFRCG010000029.1 coordinate 310, forward strand.
GAAAACAGTCAAGGCGCTGAACATGGCAAAGAAAACTTGTTTTCATTTTTCATGGAGGCGCCGACCAGAATTGAACTGGTGTACAAGGTTTTGCAGACCTCTGCGTAACCACTCCGCCACAGCGCCGTAACTTATATTCTAACATATCTTGCGAGATTCTCCAAGGTATTGATAGATGTTGTAAAAATGCCATAATACTTGCAAAAATAGGACAAAGAATGGTATAATATATATATTCTATGTATGATGTTATCACAGGGGTGGCAGACAGTTCTAGTCTTTCCAGTGTAGTTCAGACTGCGCGTAAAATTTATGCTGCCATCGCCAAGGTCTCTCCAGAGCTCAAAAAATTTGATTTTGAGAATGCCGATTTTCTAGCGCGAGAAATTTCTATCTCTGACGAACAGATTTTTTTGCATACCCCAGAATATCAGAGCCTTAGACAGGATTTTGAAGATCTGGCCAAAATCCAAAATTTACTCAAAGATTTTAATTTCCGGACCGCCAAGATTGATTTTGACTTGCGCGAAGTGGGTTGCGGCGGGTTTGCTTATCAAGATATGTATCAAGAAATGCGCGCCAAGGCCCTCTCTGCCGCCAAGCCAGCTCTAAAGGCTGCCATTCGCAGTGCAGATTACGAAAAAGCTCAAAAAATCGCCACCGAGCTCATCAAAACTTCTGATTTTTCCGCCGAGAGCACCTATGGCAAATTGGTGGAACTTTTACAACCAGAAAAGCATTTCCTAATTGACGAAGACAGCAACTGTTACTATGCTCCGCTGGGGGTTACTTTGGAGAGTGAGGATCTGGAATCTTCCGAAGACGCTTTTGCCGCGCTTCCTAGTATCGCCGAATCAGAGGATAACCTCTCTAAGTTCCTAGCAGTCATCTGGCTACTTGATGTCCAATCTTTTGAATGCCTAGATGCTTTTTCTGAATACGATTTCTTAAAAAGCGCTTGGTTTGCCGAGCTGCTCGAAAGTTCTGTTAATTTTCCAGATACAGATGTCCATCAGATTATCAAATCACTTTTGGTCTCTAGGATGCCACAACTTGCTCGTCGTATTTTTGGCCTGGCCAAACATCCAGAGCTTTCCGAAGAAGATTACTATCAGCTTGTTGCTGCGGCTGCTTCAGAAATTTCCGCCGAAGAACCCGAACATCCAGAGACTGCGGACGAGTCTAAAGACACAGAGGAGGAATATTATGACGACCTCATCTAAGAACCTCACCGCCACGCTAATTTTGGCCCTATCTAAAATCTGTGACGAACAGGAAATTGCTAATTTTTGCGCCAAACATCAGTATAGCCCAGCCAAGTGCTATCTTTGCGCCACAGAAATTGCCGATCCAGGCAAATTGATTACCGCTCTTGACGAAGCGGAGCAGGAAATTGCCGCCAAAGCCAAAGATGGCATCAATATCTTAACTATTTTTGATTATGGCTCTCAGGTGGACAAGAATTATATTTTCTACCAGGGAAATATCGACATCCTCTCCCAGCCAAAGTTCACAATTAATATGAGCCATGTCTCTAATGTCTTAGCTATGCGAGTAGAAGAAGTGTTAGAGGCGATTTCTAAAGTCCCAGGCGCAGAAAACTTGGTGATGGTTGGCGGAGCTAGCAGTAGTTTTGCTTCTTGTGTCAAATACAAAAAATGCAACCGGCCCGTCATTATGACTGCAGAGAAAGATCTTGGCGGCTTTAGGAATAGCGTTGCAGATTGCCTGATTTATGATATTCGCCCTAGTGATTTGAAACCAGTGCTTCTGACTTTTGATTTGATTTCCGTTGATAGTGACGGTGATGTCAAAGTCAAAGGTTTGCGTCAGACCGTTGCCGATGTTGCTAATAGAGAAATTAATATTACCAAGCTTGGTCTAGATACCGCCGCCCAAGAGATAGTTGATATTATCATGGAGGCAAAAAATGAACAATAAATTACTGGCAAAATACAAAGAACTCCGCCGAGAATATCCATTGGCAGATTATAAATTCCTCTTTGATAGTGTTCCAGGTTTGGAAAACCTAGATCAAGAGATTGAGGAAGACGATAAGCGTGCCGAAGATCAGCAGATCAAAGATTTAAAAGGCGAATATTGGAACTTTTCAAGTTTTATTTTTCAAAAGCTCAAAAAGAAAATGATTTTCAAGAAGTGGGCCAAAGAGCAATTTAGCTGTCAATTTGCAGTTTGTGCTATTTGCAACAAGCCAATTTCTAATTTTCATAATTCTAGAGTAGAGCACATTGTATCTAGTCGCAATTTTGGCTCCAATCATCCAGACAATTTGGTTTTGGTCCATGCCAATTGTAAACGCAAAAACGGCGAGGATATCGCAGTGGACACCACCAAATTCAAGGAAAACCGCTACGCCGAGCGTCTAGATGAATATGTTTCCGATTTGACTGAAGATACCAGAGTAGAATACCCAGTCAAATTCCCAGACAAGATTTTTGAGAGGTAATATCTTGCTTTTTCTGTCTTATCGTGATAAGATATAATTGTATAACAATCGTGCGAATGTAGCTCAGTTGTTTAGAGCGCTTCCTTGCCAAGGAAGAGGTCGAGAGTTAGAGTCTCTTCATTCGCACCATTTTTTATTCTTCAGTTTTTCCAGTGATTTCTATCAGGCTAACCTCAGCCGCTTTGATAAAATTAAATTTCTGAGCGATTTTTGGCGCGCAAAATTGTGCGCCAGTCATGCCTGGATTTACTACTATCACAGTTTCAAAATCTTCCTCCCAGGCTCCACGCACTTTTCCTGGGAATAAAGTCTTGTTTGCCGAAATTATGCCAAAATGCAAGTTTAATTTTTCAAAGATCTCATCCATTCCTCTAGGAATTATGCCGCCATGCGTATGACCAAAAGACATTACATCAAATTTTTGGCAAGCTTCAATTACTCCGGGTGTCAAAAGTGGAGCATGCGACAAAAACCAGTTAATTTTGTCATCACTAATATTAGAAAAATCAAATTTTTTAATAAATTCTTCAAAAGCTGCGGGATTATCTTTGTGTATAAGCTTGCCGTTTTTATCTACAAAAGTGCTACATTTTTCATCTTGAAATGCGCCAAAGAACCTAATTCCATCTAGTTCCGCCCATTCATCTATCAAGAGCCTCACTCCGCATTTTTTGCAAAGCACTTTCCACCTAGGAATGGCAAATTCTTTCATCACTTTGCGAGGTTCTCTAGGAGTGATGAAATCGTGTGATCCTAGCACCAAAAAAGTTGGCGCAACCTGGGAGCAAATCCGTAGTTCTTTTAGTAACTTTTTTAGGGAAGTTTCGCGCTCTAATTCTGTAGGGCTATCCACAATGTCCCCCTGCAGCAAAATCACATCTGGCTCCGCTTGCGTCACCGCTTCTTGCAAAAAATTAGCCTGGTTTTCGGAGATAATTGGACTAATATGCCAATCCCCAGTTACCATAACTTTTATACTTTTAGCATCTCGGTTTAGGCGGACCTGGTGCAGGCGCACCTTTAGCGTACTAGACTCTTTCAAATTCACCATTTTATTATAACTTATTTCTATGAAAATATTAGCATTTTTGATATAATATATATAAATAAAATAAGGAGAAAAAATGATAGTAGCAATTATAATTGGCTGTATTGCCTTGATAATCATTGCGTTTATCTGGGGCAGCTACAATAGCCTAGTCAAGACCAATGAGCGCGTCAATGAAGCTTGGTCAGACATCACCGTTCAGCTCAAGCGCCGTTCAGATCTTATTCCTAATCTTGTCGAGACCGTCAAAGGTTATGCTAAACACGAAAAATCTGCTATTGACGCTGTTTCTGAAGCTCGTGCCAAGATGATGGGCGCCCGCTCTGTCAAAGCTACTGCCGATGCAGACAAATCATTTATGGGTGCGCTTTCTCGCATTATGGCCGTATCAGAAGCTTATCCAGAGCTCAAGGCCGACAAAAACTTCCAACAGCTTTCTTCTGAGCTATCTGACACAGAAGACAAAATCCAAGCTGCTCGTCGTTTCTACAATGCTGGCGCCAAAGAGCTCAATACTAAAATCAAAGTATTCCCAATCAATCTGTTCAAGGGATTTGGCTTCAAGGCTCGCGAATATTACGAAGTAGCAGAGTCAGAAAAGGCCAAAATCCAGGATGCTCCAGAAGTCAAATTCTAATTAGGATATTCAATGTACAAGCAGATAGCCACCAATAAGAGAAACACAGTGTTTATTATGCTGTTCTTCGTGGTATTGATTGGTATTATTGGTGCTATCTTTGCTTTTATTTTTCAAGATTGGTGGGTAGAGTTATATGTTCTAATAATTGCTATCATCTATGCCTTATTTCAATATTTTGCCGCTAGTTCTCTGGCTGTGGCCATGACTGGCGCCAAAGAAATCCAGAAAAAAGATAATCCTAAATTATACAATGCCGTAGAGTCCTTATCTCTTACGGCTGGCCTGCCAATGCCTAAAGTCTATATTATTGACGATTCCGCACCGAATGCTTTTGCCACTGGTAGAGATCCAAAACACGCTATTGTGGCAGCCACTACTGGGCTTCTAGATATTATGGATAAGAATGAGCTAGAAGCGGTCATGGCACACGAGCTCTCCCACATCAAAAATTACGACATTAGAGTCTCCATGATTACTTTTGGACTGGTTTGTCTAGTTGGGTTTATTTCGGATATTGGTCTGCGTATGCTTTGGTATCACGATGATGACGATCGCAGCCCCGTTGGTGCTGTAATTATACTGGTCACCAGCATCTTCGCCCCGTTGGCGGCGTCGCTAGCGCAGCTAGCGGTATCGCGCGAGCGCGAATACTTGGCGGACGCATCGGCCGCCCACCTCACGCGTTACCCAGAAGGTATGATCTCCGCCCTCAAAAAGCTAGACACCCACGGCCGCCCGATGCGCCGCCAAAACGCCGCCACGGAGGCGCTCTACATCAACGCTCCGCTCAAGAAAAACAGTATTGCTAATTTATTTAGCACTCACCCACCAATAGAGAAGCGTATAGAAAGGCTAGAGAATGCCAAACACTCATTCTAAAAAATCAACCGCCAAATCTATTTCCACATCAAGCGCTCAAGATTCTAGCTCCAAGACTTTCCGCCAATCTTTTCGCACCGCCAAGGAAAAACAATGGCGCAAAAAAGCCGGTGGAAATCATGCCCATCGCTCTTTTCGGCGCTCGTATCGGGAAGATTACGAGCGGCCATTTGAGGCGCCCGGACTTTTGTCTCATGTTATCCACAGTTTCAAACTTATTCTCAAAAACTGGAAACTTTTTTTGCCACTTATTTTGCTTATGACAGCCCTAAATGTTATACTTGTCGGTCTTATGAACGAGGACACTTATGTCCAATTCCAGAAAACCATTGACGACACCTCCGCTGAAATCAAATCCGGCAATCTTGGCACTTTTGCAAAATCTGGGCTGCTTTTAGTCTCAACTATCACCACTGGCGGCCTTGCCCAAGGCAAGACCGAAGTCCAGCAAGTTTTTACAGTACTACTTCTCTTGACTACTTGGCTAGTCACTATTTATCTATTGCGTCATCGCTTAGCCGGCCAGGTGGTCAAACTAAGAGATGGGCTCTATAACGCACTCTCGCCGCTAATTTCCACAATCTTAGTCTCACTGGTTATTTTTATTGAAGCCATCCCTATTATGATTGTTGTAATCACTTATTCCGCCGCAGTTAATACAGATTTTCTTTCCACACCATTTTATGCTTTTGTCTATTTTATCTTTGCACTGCTCATGATTCTGCTATCCACCTATCTTATTTCTAGCTCGCTAATCGCACTAGTGGCCGTCTCTGCGCCAGGGCTTTATCCGCTTAACGCCATCCGCGCCGCCTCAGATTTGCTTGTAGGTCGTCGCATCAAATTTATCATTCGGATTATCTACCTGGTCGTGGCCATGGTTTTCTTCTGGGTTATCATTATGGTGCCGCTAATTGCACTAGACATGTGGCTAAAGAGCGTCTTTAGCTGGCTCGCTGGTATTCCGTTTGTCTCATTAGAACTTTTACTCATGACTTGCTTTACCGCCGTTTATGTTACCACCTACATCTATCTGTATTATCGGAGAATGTTAGACTATGAAGATAACTAAAGCCGAGGCTTCCGCTCGCATTGACAAGTTGCGTGAGCTCATTAATGATTACCGTTATCACTACCATGTTTTAGATGAATCTATCATGTCTGAGGCTGCCGCCGACTCGCTAAAACACGAACTTTCCCAGCTAGAAGCTGAGTTTCCAGATCTCATCACTCCAGACTCTCCTACGCAAAGAGTTGCTGGGCGTCCGCTAGATAAATTCGAAAAGGTCACTCACAAAAAACGCATGATTTCTCTGGCAGATGTTTTTTCCGAAGAAGAAATCAAAGATTGGCTATCAAGAAACGAAAAACTTTTGTCTAGTACCGAAGCCAAAAATCTAGAATTTTTTACCGACATCAAAATGGATGGCCTTGCCTGCGCCTTGCATTATGAGGATGGTAAATTAGTAAAAGCCGTTACTCGTGGTGATGGCTTAGTTGGTGAAGATGTCACCATGAATGTCCGTACTATCGAAAATGTCCCTCTAAGCCTGCGGACTGCAGCAGTGAACTTGCAATCCTCCTCCGAAGGGCCTAAGACTTGGGCGAGCGCCCCGGAGCGGCCCGAGGAGGACGGATTGCAAGTTCCTATTCTTTCTAGCAAAGTTGAGGTTCGTGGCGAAATCGTTATCTTCAAGTCCGACTTTGACAAACTAAACGAGCTCCAAAAAAAGCGCGGCGAAAAACCTTTTGCCAACCCTAGGAACTTGGCCGCTGGTAGTATCCGTCAGCTAGATCCCAAGATTGCCGCTTCGCGTCCGCTCAAATTTATTGCTTATGATTTAGTTACTCCAGACTTGCCTACTCACCAGGAGGCCTACCAGGCTCTCCGTGAATACGGCTTTCAGACTAGTAGCCAGGATCATACTTTCAAGACTATCAGTGAAGTCTTTCGGGAAATTCAGCGTCTTGGTGAAACTCGTCAAAACTTGCCATTCAATACTGATGGTATGGTTATCAAAATTAATAATCGCAAGATCTATGATCGTCTGGGTATTGTAGGAAAGACTCCTCGTGCTGCTGTAGCTTTCAAGTTTCCAGCCGAAGAATCCACTACCAAGGTTCGTGATATCGTTATCTCTATTGGCCGCACTGGCGCTGCTACGCCAGTAGCTATCCTAGATCCGGTAGTTGTCGCCGGAAGCACTGTTAGGCACGCCTCTCTTCATAATGCTGACGAAATCGCCAGGCTAGATGTACGCATTGGTGATACGGTTATTATTTACAAAGCCGGCGATATTATTCCTCAGGTTAAAGAAGTCTTACTTCCGCTTCGCCCAGAGGGCACAGAGAAATTTAGTTACGAGAAGGCACTAAAAGAGCAATATCCAGAGCTAGAATTTGAACGCCCATCCGGTGAAGTAGTTTATAGGGTAAAGGGGGAAACTACAGATCTTATCTTGAAACGCTCTCTAGAATATTATGCCAGCAAGCCAGCCCTTAATATTGAAGGTCTAGGAGAAAAAAATGTTGCTGCACTGGTTGATAGCAAATTAGTGTCTTCCATTGCGGATCTCTATCGGCTTTCCGTTTCCAAAGTTGCTAGCCTAGAACGCTTTGCTGACCTTTCCGCCAGAAATCTAATTGATGCTATTGCCGCTTCTAAGACCGCACCACTTCCTAAATTCATCACTGCTCTAGGCATTCGTCATGTCGGAGCGCAGACTGCGGTCAGCCTAGCTAATCATTTTCACTCTCTAGAAGCACTCCAAAACGCTACCGAGGAGGATTTGCTAGATATTCCAGATATTGGCAAGATTGTGGCCGAGTCTATTTTGGCTTTCTTTGCCGACGAAGACAATCTGCGTCTTTTGGCGGAGCTAAAAGAATTAGGGGTAAGTCCTACTTATCAGGACACCTCTGCACTTCCACTTTCTGGGAAAAGCTACATCATATCGGGTACTTTGGAATCTTTTGGTCGCGAAGCTGCAGAGGATGCTTTGCGTGCCTTAGGCGCTACAGTTACTAGTTCCGTTACTAAGACTACCACTGCGCTTATTTTGGGCGACAAACCCGGAAAATCCAAATTAGAAAAAGCTCAAAAACTTGGCATTTCTACTCTTGGCGAAGCAGATTTTCTCAAACTTATCAATCAATAATTCTAAAATTCTTTGCTGATCCCTAATCTGGAATTACCCTCAGCGATGCGTATTAGCTCATTGTACTTGGCGATACGCTCAGATCTAGAAAGTGAGCCAGTTTTGATCTGACCGGCGCCTAGGCCTACTGCTAGATGTGCGATTGAAGAATCTTCGGACTCTCCAGAACGGTGAGAAATAATCGTCTTAAATCCAGCTTTTTTGGCCATTAGTACTGCATCAATAGTCTCTGTCAAAGTACCAATCTGGTTTGGCTTAATCAAGATCGCATTTCCAGCTTTCTCGCTGATGCCTTTTTTCAGGAGTTTGGTATTAGTAACAAAGAGGTCATCGCCCACCAATTGACAGCGCTTTCCTAGTCGCTCCGTCATAATCTTCCAACCTTCCCAGTCGCTTTCGGCCAAGCCATCTTCAATTGATACTACTGGGTAGTTATCTAGTATCCAGGTGTACCAGTTAATTAGATCATCTGAGGTTTTCCATTCGCCAGTAGTTTTTAGCTCGTAATGCGCAGGGTTCCCGTCTTTTGCTTCCTCATAAAATTCCGAAGATGCAATATCCATTGCAATTACTATATCTACCCCAGGCTGATACCCAGCTTTTTCAATCGCTAGTTTGATACATTCGAGTGGTTCATTGTTACCTTCTCTAACTAACGGCGCATAGCCACCCTCATCTCCCACAGTAGTAGGATAACCGCGTTCTTTCAAGACATCTTTTAATGCGTGAAAAATTTCCGCCCCCATTCGCACTGCGTCGCTGATAGTTTTTGCGCTCTTTGGAATAATCATATATTCCTGGAAATCCGTGCTCCAATCTGCATGCGCTCCACCATTCATCACATTCATCATTGGCATTGGTAGAGACATTTTGCTGGTAGTACCAGCAATCTCTGCGATATATTCATAAAAATGCATTTTCTTTGCTGCAGCTACTGCTTTGGCGGTTGCTAGTGACACTGCCAAAATTGCATTGGCACCTAGACGGGATTTGTTCTCTGTTCCATCTAGCTCTAGCATCAATTGATCTACGGTTTTTTGTTCCGCCGTGTTTCCTACCAAAATATCGCGGATTTTACTATTTACATTCCAGACAGCTTTCAACACGCCTTTGCCATTATAATAATTCTTGTCTCCATCTCTTAGCTCTAGAGCTTCACCAGCTCCAGTTGATGCACCGGATGGTACAATGGCTCTACCCATTTGGCCAGTAGAAAGAATTACATCTGCTTCTACCGTTGGATTGCCACGGCTATCTAATACTTGTCTTGCTTTAATATCTGAAATCGTAAATTTATCCATAAGCATATTATAGCATACATTCTATGCATTAATGATGGTTAGCCTAATACTTAGCTTTGTAAACGATATCCCGGAGTCCCAGTAAAAAGTCAAGGCTTTTAGGCCTTTACTTTTTACGGACGGAGGCCGGTTACAAAGTTAAGTATTAGGATAACCCTTAGAAAAAACTGCAAAAAATGTTATAATATATATATGACTGACGCTCTAAAAGCCAAGCTAAAAACTCTTCCAGCCTCTCCAGGCGTTTATTTCCATAAAGACAAATCTGGTGAGGTTATTTATGTTGGCAAAGCTGCCGTCCTCAAAAATCGCGTGCGTCAATATTTCCAAAATACTGAGAAAGATCCCAAAACCGCCGCCCTTGTGCAAGAAATTTACGATACAGACTGGATAGTAGTAGATACAGAAATGGACGCCCTTTTCCTTGAATCAGAAATGATTAAACGCTACAAGCCAAAATGGAATATTCTACTCCGCGACGACAAAACTGTATCCTATGTCCGCATTGACATGAAATCCGAAGTTCCGTCTGTCTCTATGACTCGTCAACCCTTAGATGACGGCGCACGCTATATTGGCCCGTTTTATGCCAAAAACACCATAGCCACCGCCTTGCGCATTTTGCGCAAAGTTTTTCCGTATTACGACAAGCCTTTTGATGGCAAAAAGACTTTGAATACCGACCTTGGTCTCACCCCTGGTATCGAAATCGCTAAAACCACCCCTGCTGCTTACAAAAAAGATCTCAGAAAACTCATCCGCTATCTAGAAGGGGATCGCGAGAAATTGATTCGGGAAATCGAAAAAGAAATGAAAGCGGAGGCTAGACTTGGCCATTTTGAGCGTGCCGCCGAACTTCGCAATCAGTATTTTGGCTTAAAGGGCCTCAAAAAGAAAATTGTCTTTTCCGACAAAGAATTTTTGGATATTTCTTCCGACCAGGCTCTCCGTCAGCTCCAAAAGTTGTTAAACCTAAAATCTCCTCCGCGCCGCCTAGAAGGGTATGACATTTCTCACGAACAGGGAACTAATGTCGTGGCCTCGATGGTGGTTTTTACTAATGGCGTCTCGGATCGTTCAGAATATCGTAAGTTCAAATTGCGCCGCCAGCAGAATAATGATTTTGCCAATATGCAAGAAATTTTGGAGCGCCGTTTGAAACACACCGAGTGGCAATACCCAGATCTCGTATTGATAGATGGTGGCAAACCCCAGCTTGCTGCCGTGGCAGATATTTTGGACCCTACCAATATCCCCTATATAGGACTTGCCAAAGAATTTGAAACCATTATTATTCCACCAAAATTCGCAAATACTAAACTTGCCAAGATTTCCAAATTTGATGCTAAAGGCTATCAATCTGTTTCAGTTTCTGCTAACACTCATGTGGTTAAACTTCTCCAGCGTATTAGGGACGAATCGCACCGCTTCGCTATCACCTACCATCGCTTGCTCAAAAATAAAACTATGCTAAAATAATTCTGTTATGATTAAAAATCAAATAATTGCCTTTCTACTTCGTTGGGCTTTATCTACGCTAGGAATGTGGATTTCTATTTCGCTTTTTGGTACCATCATTGGCGATTATGACATCTGGCTTTTTGTTTTTGCTGGTTTTGTCTTCTCTCTAGTCAACGCCCTTGTTCGTCCACTGGCCACCACTTTTGCGCTGCCGCTCATTGCGCTTACTATGGGCCTATTTACAATCCTTATCAATACCGCCATGGTGGCAATCACTATCTGGATTATTCCAGAAGTTACTATGGATTTCTGGGGTGCCACATTGTCTTCCATTGTTATGAGCATCGCAAATGGACTTGTCAATTTCTGGTTGACGGCGTATAATAAAAAATAATATGAATATTGGAACACTATTACAGACTATCATCTTGATTTCTGCCGCGCTATCAATTTTGCTTATTCTCTTACAGCAACGCGGAGCTTCTCTTGGCGCAGGCTTTGGCGCTTCTGGCGAGCTTTTTACTGCTAGACGCGGCCTAGACAAGTCACTTTTTAGAGCTACAGTTTTCTTTGTTGGAGTCTTTCTGCTAGCGATTCTTGGATTACTAATAATTCCAGCTTAGGATTTTATGGACCAGACTATTAAAAAAAGTGGGCAAAGAATCGCAAGGCGACTTTCTCGCTTTTCTAAAAAGGCTGGCCGTGAAAGTTCAGAACATATCAAAGAAAATGTCGTTGATCGCTTTTCTCACATCAAAAAAATTCGCCTGTTAATTTTGGAGTGGTCCTTGTTAGTACTAGTTATTTTGATGCTTTCTATTACCCAAGTTTTTCTCTACGCTGAATCTTACGCTGTGACGGTCTTTACCAGTGGCGGCACCTATTCCGAAGCTACGCTAGGTCGCATCAATTCTTTGAACCCTCTTTTTGCCAGCACCAATAGCGAAAAAACGCTTAGCCGTTTGATGTTCGCCACGCTTTCATCGGTGGATTATTCTGGGCATATTGGTTTGGGCTTGGCAGATTCTATCAAGACAGACGATTCTGGCCTAGTCTGGACTGTTAACCTGCGCGACAATCTCACTTGGTCTGATGGCGAGCCTATTACCGTTGAAGATGTAGTCTATACTGTAGGCGTCATCCAGTCACCATCAGTTATCACTTCCTATTCTGCTAATCTTTCTGGCGTCAAACTCTCTGTAGAAGATGGCAAGCTCATCTTTACTTTGCCTAAGGCCTATGCCAACTTTTCTTCCGCTCTAGAATTTCCAATCTTGCCAGCCCATGTGCTTAGCGGTGTCGCACCAAACTTATTACTAGAGCATTCTTTTTCTACCACTCCAGTTACATCCGGTGCTTTTTCGTATAATGCCACTCAGGCCATCGGCAATACCGGAGAAAAAATCGTTTATCTCACTGCCAACAAAAATTACTACAAAACCGCTCCGCTTCTAGATAGTTTTGCTGTCCACGCTTACAATACCAGAGAAGAAATTGAGCAGGCCATCAATCAGGGTACCGTCACTGCTACCGCAGAATTACTCCCTACTGACGCTGATGAAATCACCGCCACTAATATTTATGAAAAACAAACCGCGCTTAGCTCTGGTGTTTTTGCATTTTTCAATAACAACAGCCCAATTTTGTCGCACAAATCTTTACGCAAGGCTTTGCAGCGGGGAATTGACATGCGTTCCTTGCGTGCTCCGCTTAAAGAAGAATCCCCGCTAGATTATCCACTACTTTCTTCCCAGGTAGATATTACTAATTTCCCAAGTCTACCAGAGTACGATCCGGATTCCGCCAAAGAAACTATCAGCGCAGCTCATGTGGATGTTCCTATTCGTCTTGCCACTATTGACTATGGCTATTTCCCAGACTTGGCCGAAAATCTCCGCTTCCAGCTAGAAAATCTTGGATTCAAGGTAGAAATGAATATCTGGCCAGCTAATCAAGATTTCCTCATCAGTGTTATCCGCCCAAGAAATTACGATATCTTGATTTACGAAATCGAGCTTGGCTCTGATCCAGATTTGTTCACTTATTATCACTCTTCTCAAACCACAGAGAATTCGCTTAACTTATCTAACTACAGCAGCACCATTGCCTCTGATGCAATCTTGGCTGCTCGCAGCACCATGAACCAGACCATCCGCAATGCTAAATACGAAACTTTCCTCAAGGCCTGGGTAGAAGATGCCCCGGCACTAGGCATTTATCAAGTCAATCTTTCGTATTTTGTCAACAAAGGCGTGCGTAGCTTCTCCGAAGATTCACATCTTGTCACTGCCACAGATAGATTTTCTGATGTTTCTTTCTGGGCCACCGAGAAAACTAGTAAAAACCGTACTCCGTAGGCTATGCGCAGTCCAAAAGCTAAATCTCTACCTCGTTTTGCCAAAATGATTTTGGTGGGAACTGGGCTTTTTACGGCTACGCTGGCGATAATCTTGACAATTTACATTGTCAGAGATGGTAATTTCTACTTGGATTATTCAATTTCTAGATATGTTGGCAGAGAACTGTGGAGCGCAATATTTTTTGCCGTCGTGAATTTTGTGCTAGCCTGGCTGGTTTGGGAATATCTAAAACAGCTTTGGCCTAAATACGGACAAGCCTGGAGAGTAGTGATGATTATTATGCTTGTAGGTTTTGTCGGTTTGTCACTTTGTCCACTTGGCTTGTTTGATGCAAACTACGGAGATTACGGAGTAATCAGTATCTTGCATCAAATTTTTTCGCGCAGCATGTTCTTTTTTATGGCTATAGCCGCTGGCATTGCCGGCTGGAAGCAAAAGCAGAATAAATGGCTCTTTGGCCTCTGCCTGGCTTATGTAATCTGTGCAATAACAATGATGATTATGAGCTTCACCGCTAAAATTTTCTGGGATTTTAATTTTATTTTTGAATCTGTCTATATCTATTTGTTCTATGCTCTGCTAATCTTGCTAGTCTAAGCTATAGATTAGGCAACAAAAAGCCCCATATATAGGGGTAATTTTGTTGGTGCGCCTGACAACAATAAACCTGAACTAATCTATTGCATTGTTGACTGGTGGTTTTTGCATCCAAATTACGAGTTTAAACCTAAAGAACTAGAAAGGAGTAAATACCCCAGAATAGAAGAATTTATATACTAGGTTATCGTTATAACCTACTCCACCTTGAACTATAAGGAGAAATATATGGAA
>JAFRCG010000006.1 GCA_017404515.1 Candidatus Saccharimonadota bacterium
ATAGCAGTAAATCTTACTTATTTCATACATCAAACGCTGTCTTATATTCTCAAACTGATCATCTAAAAGATCAGGGTTTCACTCTCCGGTGGTATTTCCTCCTACTCCACCAAATGCCCGTCGGTATCCGCTTTCGTATGTAATCTCAGGCCGCTACGACTGGAGCAATGGTAACCTGTACTACCAGGACTCCGTCGGGAACTGGTGGTCTACCACGGCTTACAGTGGTAGTAACGCGTACAACCTGTACATGAATAGTAGCAGTCTCGGCCCCCAGAGTAATAATACTAAGGCCCACGGGTTTCCTCTCCGCTCCACCAAATACCCGTCGGTATCCGCTTTCGTATGTACCGTCTGGAGCTTATCGCTGGGCCAGTAGTGGCTTCCTCGGCTGGCAGAATTCATTTGGCGGTTACTGGTCTACTACAGCTATTAGTAATGATGAAACATACTTCCTAGATATAGGCGACGGCATTTCTAATCCTCGAAATAACGCCCCTAAGTACGACGGACGAACTCTCCGCTGCATCTCCTACTCCACCAAATACCCGTCGGTATCCGCTTTCGTATGTATTGTCAGGCTTCTACGGCTGGGGCGGTGGTAACCTACTCAGCCAGGACTCCGACGGGTTCTGGTGGTCTACCGCAGCCTACAGTGATAGTCGCGCGTACCGCCTGCATGTGAGTAGTGGCGGTCTCGACCCCCAGAATAACAGTAGTAAGGCCAACGGGTTTGCTCTCCGCTGACGGAGAGGGAAGCCATAGTTTTTGTGATTGCTATTCTGAGGAAGGAGAGAGCTACTATTCGTAGATAGGCCATAAGCATTGTCATTATCTATTGCGGTAGAGGATCGCCAAATACTATATGCTCCTTGTCCATCTAGAGTACCGCCACTAAGCCAATAGACCCCAGCAAATACATACGAAAGTGGATACCGACGGGTAGATATGGAGCGGAGAGGAAAACCGGCAGCTTTGCCATCTTCGCGCGCTACAAGACCACCGTTAATCCCCATTGAATATGCACCAGTTGCGCTGATTGGAGCACTTGTCCACCAAAATCCATAAGTTCCCTGAAAGTCCAACTTGTCATAGCCTCCACCCGCTGTAGTATTCCAAAAATACCTACCAGACAATACATACGAAAGCGGATACCGACGGGCTTGGGTGGAGACGCAGCAGAGAGGTAGACTATAAGTCTTACTATCGTTACCCTGGGGGACGAGACCACCGCTATGTACACTCAGAAAGTACGCACCTCTGTCACTTTGGGCAGTGGTAGACATACCATACCCAACAGAACCCTGATTATACAAGTCACCAACACCCCAACTATATGTACCCGAGTATACATACGAAAGCGGATACCGACGGGCACCGGTGGAATAGAAGGAGGGGGCCGATAAAACAGGGCTACTAGAGTTTGTAATGAGATTTAGACCAGATTTTGGATTTGTGATTTTTACAATTATCGTTGTAAAAATGAGCAAATCCAAAGTCCCAAACTCTAGTAGCCTGTTTTATACAAGGCCCCCGCTGCATTATGCTAGGATCCGCTTTATTAAATTATGCCTTCAGCAGGTGGGAAATCGTCTTTTTTGTCGGTATCCTCAGTTTTCACCTCTGGATTCTCAGGAGCAGGATTGGAGCTTTCCGGCATAGATTGTTCAGGCTGCTCAGGCATTGTAGTTTCGTTGGTTGTATCGGAATTGTCAGGCGTGCTAGGCGTTTCTGATACCTCTGGTACTTCTGATGTAGCAGGTGTAGTAGACAAGTCAACTGGGCTTTCTGGTGTAGGAGCAGATGAAGCTGGTTGTGCTGACTGTGTCAGTGTAGGCCCACCTTTCTTGTGTTTCATCTTGACGATAGCAAGTATTATTAGAGCTACGACAATGATTATGCCACCACCAATCGCAAAATATCCCCAGACAGGAAATGTGGATTGTGCCGCAGTGGTATCTTCTACTACTGGCTGGATACAATTAGTGCCAGTAGAACCAATACAATTTGTCTTTTGGCTATCTGCTAAGAATGATACAGGTGCTTCAGACTGGTTGATAGAAACTTCTTCGCCGCTGACATAAAGTTTGTAGCCATTAGCGTAAATATTGAGATTATTAGCGTCTCCATTGCTAAGAGAAGTGATATTGCTGTCTTCAGTCAATACTACAATGGAATCTTCTGACAGATTTAAATTTACTGTACCATTCCCAGTAAAAGCACCCTTTAGATACGAATGTTTTAGGTCAAGGGTAACAGTAGATATGTTATCGGTCACGATATCGCCAATAATGTTTTGATCTTCTGCGTTTAGATTAACTACACCACCATTTGCGCCGGCATTACCCCAGTATCCAGCCTGCGCTCTGAGGAACGCTCCGTTTTTATCATTTTGAACGAATTTATTCCCAATCAAATTTATCTCTGCTGTGGTATTCGTAACAAAGAAATGGTCACCAGAGTTAGTGGTAATGATGGAATCTTCAGCTGTGAAAGTTCCCATTCCTTCCGTTGCGTCCCCACTCATAGATTGATAAATAAAGATGCTCTTGAATGTCTCTGAATGCCCATTATTTTGATTGTTAGTGACGGTCATATTTACAGAATCAAGAGAAACTGAATTCATGCCTTCTATCACTACGCCCTCAGAAGTGGTAGAGCTCAATGTAGACTCAGTGACTTTAATATCAGCAGTGGAATAAATTGCTGGGCTTCCTACGCCATGGGTGATATAGGTTCCACCAGTAACACTGATTTCTCCGCCCCCTCTGTCACTACGAATCGCTGCAGCAGAATTCCCAGAGGTTTCTACTGTCAAAGCATCAGCACTGATGGTGCCTCCACCGGCAACCATAATGCCACCAGAATTATTAGAAGAAGTTTCTATAGTAGTGCCAGAGATATTTACCACCCCTGTACCATAGGCAAAAACTGCATTTGCGTGTCCGCCATTGGTCTGTACTGTACCGCCATTCATATTAAGCGTTGCACCATTGTAGACCAAAATTGCGGCATTTGTACCATAGAAATCTGACTCATCGCCACCATTATCATCGCCAGATTTTACTACCGTAGCATTAACAAGGTCGATTACTCCGCCCGAGACAAGTAGCGCATTTTGTGCACCAGTAGTGCTCTCGTAAGAAGTACCACTATACTCTCCATCTTCAGAAAAAGTTGTTGCCCCAGAGTAGTTTATAGATGTTATGGGATTACCCATTGTTGGGGCTCCACCAGGTGCGCCCGATGGCCCAGTTGTTCTTTGTTCCATTTGCCTCCTACTTTATTAACATAAGTATAACAGATTTTACTAAATATTTGGCAAAAAACTTTATTCTGTGCTATTATAGATAAAGTAATTCAGGTTATATATGCATTTCAAGACAATTTTCAAATCATTTTTGAACAAAGACATGCGCAAACGCATCCTCATTGTTTTTGGAATTATTATAGCCTATCGTCTGATTGCGCACATCCCAGTACCACTAGGAGATGCTAATACTTTCAAAGAATCTATCGAGAACCTAATCTCCAAGTCAGATTTTGGTAATTTCCTTAACCTTATCTCTGGTGGCGGACTAACTTCTTTCTCAATCATTTTGGTAGGCTTGTCACCTTTCATTACTTCATCCATCGTAGTTCAGCTCATCACCAAGGCCGTGCCTAAACTAGAAGAGCTTTCCCAAGACGGCGAAACTGGGCGCCGTAAAATCAACCAGTGGACCAGGATCATCACCATCCCTCTAGCCATTGTCCAGTCTTTTGCCTATATCTTTATCCTAAAAGAATCAGCCTTAGCTAATACCGCATCTACTATTGAGATGTCCACCTCGCAGTGGATACTTGCCATCACCGCTATGACCGCTGGTTCCATCATCTTGATGTGGCTAGGAGAATTAATCACAGAACAAGGCATTGGTAATGGTATCTCTATGATTATCTTTGCCTCAATCATTTCTCAGCTACCTACTACCTTAGCTTCACTTTGGTCTTCACTCTTTGATGTCTCTGAAGGATCACTTTCTCTCTGGGGATGGTTCAACCTACCAGTTAATCCGACGGTTTTCTGGGTCATACTGGGCTTTGCTATAGCACTGATAGTTGTTATCTACTTCTTGGTTAAAATCAACGAGGCTCAGCGCATCATTACAATCAACTACGCCAAGCGCGTGCACGGTAATAGTGCCTACGGCGGCATCAAATCTATTCTCCCGATCAAGCTAATTGCAGCCGGCGTCATCCCTGTTATCTTTGCTACTTCATTCCTGGCTTTACCAGCACTTGTTGGGCAGATGGTCCAAGCTGTTGATCCCGGGAACGAATTTGGTGCTAACTTGGTCTCTATCTTTACTGCACCTTCCGCCTCTAATTTTGCTACTGAATATCCAGAAGGTATCACTATCAAGTGGTTCCTTTACCCAGCAATGTACTTTGTCTTGGTAGTTGCCTTCACCTATTTCTATACCTCTATTATTTTCAACACCAAAGAAATTGCTGATAACCTCCAAAAACAAGGTGGCTTCATCGAAAGCGTCCGCCCTGGCAACACCACCGCCACATATTTAGGCAAAGTAGTTAATCGCCTTAATCTCTTTGGCGCCCTAGCCCTTGGCCTAATTGCCATGTTGCCGTTTATCACAGACTACATCTTTATTATTACGCTAGGCTATCCAATTGGCCTCTCTATCTCTGGTACAGGTCTTCTTATCGTAGTGACGGTGGCACTCGAAAATCTCCGTCAGCTAGATTCACGCGCGCTGATGATAACTTACGACGAATATAAATAATATGGCACTAAAATTTAACTGGAAGAAGAATCTTCCAAAAATCTGTTGGGGAGCCTTAATCCTTATCTTTATTGCCTGTATGCTACGGGTGATTATCTGGGAACACAACTATTACAGCGAAAAAGAGGGCAGCTCCAGGGCCACCCCTATCAATAATACTATTGCCCCAGAAGACGCAGAGAGCGTAGACGAGACAGATATTACTAATGATGACAAAAATAATTACAAGGTTGCCGCCAATAAGCCTCGTTTTCTATCCATTTCCAAGCTTGGTATCGATCGCGCAAGAGTAGTAGAAGTCGGTCTAACCAACATCGGCCGCTTGCAAACCCCAGTTAGCATCTACGATGTAGGTTGGTATCGCTCCTCCGGAAAACCTGGTGCTGGTGGCACGATGCTATTAGATGGGCACAATGGCGGCCCTACCAAAGAGGGTGTTTTTAAACACCTGCCAGAGCTCGCAATTGGTGATATTATCACTATCGAACGCGGAGATGGCAAATTCTTTCGTTATTCCGTAGTAGAGAGCGAAGAAGTCCCGCTATCAGAGGCGGACGCCAAAATGTCCAAAATGCTAGGATCTCCAGAGCAGGGCAAGGAATCACTTTCTATTATTACCTGTACCGGCGTTTGGTCGCAGCTCCAGCAAACTTACCTCTCTAGACAATTTGTACGAGCTGTCTTAGTAACAGATAATCTCATCCATACTGACACTGGCGCTGAACGCGCTAACGACGGCTCCGTCCCTAAAACTGAAGACGAAGACAAGAAAGACAACCAAAATTAAGCAAAAATCCAAAATTCTACAAAAATCTACTTTACTTTTGATAAAAAATTTGATAAAATATGAGATGTAATTTATGGCTAGTCAAAAGGAAGTGATTGAACTCACCGGCAAAGTCGTTGAGGCTCTGCCTAATACCCAGTTTCGGGTTGAACTCGAGAATGGTCATATTATCATCGCGCATATGAGCGGAAAAATGCGTAAAAACTATATTCGCTTGGTGCCTGGTGATCGGGTAAAAGTTGAACTCACCCCTTACGATCTTACTAAGGGGCGTATCAGTTTTCGCCTGAAAGATTAATAGAAAACACCGTCTAAACGGCAATTTTCGAAGCAATTCTCATAACAGAGGCAAGAATAGTCGAATCTTGCGAAAATATGAGTAGAAAATGAAAGTTTAGTCTGTGTCTAATACGGAAAGGTTTTTTAACTAATGAAAGTTCGTGCAAGTGTTAAAAAAATCTCCCCAGATGACATTATCGTACGCAGAAAAGGTGTACTTCGTGTCATCAACAAGAAAAAACCTAAGAATAAGCAAAGGCAGGGTTAAGCATGGCAAGAATTGCAAGCGTTGTCATTCCTTCCGAAAAACAAGTATGGATTGCTCTTACTTATGTTTACGGAATTGGCAGGACAACCTCTAAAGCCATCCTTGCGGAGGCCAAAATTGAGCCTACCACTCGGGTGAAAGATCTCACCGAGGCTGAGGAACAAAAAATCAACGATATTATCGCCAAAAACTATAATGTCGAAGGTGATCTCAGACGCTTGGTGACCAACAATATCAAACGTATCAAGGATATCAATTCTTACAAAGGTATCCGTCATAAGGCAGGTTTGCCAGTCAACGGTCAGCGTACTCGTACCAACGCACGTACTCGTAAGGGTAAAGCTATCGCAGTTGGTGGCACACAACCAAAGGCCGCAAGTAAGACTTAGAAAGGAGAATAGAATATGGCTGAAGAAGAAATTAAGCAAACTGAAGCTAAAGCTACTCCTACGGAGTCTACTGAAGCTTCCAAGACTACCAAAAAAGCTAAAAAAGGCAAACGCATTGTCACCTCTGGTGAAATGCATATCCAAGCAACATTTAATAACACCATCATCAGCTTTTCTGACAAAAAAGGCGAGATTCTTTCTAGCTCATCCGCTGGAGCTAACGGCTTCCGTGGTAGCAAGAAAGGTACAGCGTATGCTGCTCAGATTGCTGCTGAAAAAGCCGGTGAAATCGCTAAGAAAGAACATGGCATGAATAGTGTAGATGTCTATGTCAAAGGCATTGGCCTTGGCCGTGATAGTGCTATTCGCGCCGTTTCCAGTATTGGTATGAAGATTGACAGTATCACTGATATGACCCCTATTGCGCACGGTGGTGTGCGTCCTAAGGGAGAAAGGAAACCATAATGGCACGCGATAATTCACCTATTGTAAAGCAAAGTAGGCGTGAAGGTTATGCTCTCGCTCCTAAAGCCCATAAAGTCATGGCTAAAAAGACCGGTATTCCAGGTCAACATGGCGATATGCGCATGCGTGGTGGCAGTCTTTACCTCACTCAACTTCGTGAAAAACAGAAAGTTCGCCGTTTGTATGGCCTACTTGAAAAACAATTTGCTAAATTAATGAAAGAAGCTACTCGTGCAGAGGGACTAACTGGTGAAAACCTCTTACAATTCCTCGAGAGAAGAGCAGATAACACAGTTTATCGTGCAGGGTTTGCCACTACTAGGCGCCAAGCACGCCAGCTAGTTACTCATGGCCATTTCTTGCTAAATGGCCGTCGCATTGATATTCCATCAATCCGCCTCAATCCAGGCGATGTTCTAGAAGTACGCCCAAGATCCAAAAAATCTGAGTATTTCAAGAACCTTGATAACATCATCGGTGCAGCTGGTCAGAATAGCCTTTCATGGATGAAAGCAGATGGCAAGAAAATGAAAATCGAAGTAACCGGTTTGCCAAAGCGCGAAGAAGCAGAGGCGGGCATTAACGAACAATTAATCGTTGAGTACTACTCACGCTAAGGAGAAAGAGATTTATGACAACAAAAGTTATTCATGAAGCAAAGCTAGAAGAAGTAAACGATCTCGGTGAAAATTCCGCGGAATTTATTGTCAGACCACTATACTATGGCTATGGCAATACTTTAGGCAACTCTCTCCGCCGCGTGCTCCTATCTAGTATCAAGGGTGCAGCTATCACTGCTTTTAGCATCGAAGGCTCTACTCATGAATTCACTGCCATCCCTGGCATTCGTGAAGATGTAGTAGACATCATGCTAAACCTCAAAAATATTCGTGTTAAATCTCATTCTGATGCTCCAGTAGAACTATACCTAGAGATTAAAGGCTCTGAGCAGTCAGAAAAAGATGGCGACAAGCGCGTAGTTGCTGGCGATATTAAACTTCCAGCCGAAGTAGAAATCGCCAACCCTAACCAAACTATCTGCCACATTGACGATCCAAAATATGTCCTCAAGATGCATTTTATCGTTGATACTGGCCGTGGTTACCTTACTATTGAAAAATCCGGCGCTGAACGCGTCCATACTGATATGATTGCTCTAGATGCAGTCTTTTCACCAGTACTTCGCGTCCGCTACAAAGCCGAAAATACCCGTGTTGGCCAAGACACCAACTTACAACAGCTAAGCCTTACTATCGATACTGATGGTACTATCACCCCGCGTGAAGCTTTTGAGGAAGCTGCTGCTATTTTAGTCAACCAATATTCCGCCCTTGCTGGCAGCACCACTGTCGAAAGTGCCCCAGCACCAGGCAATAATACAGAAGAAGACGATTCAGGCTTAATGCTACCTATCGAAGAACTTGGTCTTTCAGCTCGTACCGCTAACGCTCTTACTAACAACGACATCAAAACTGTCCGCGATCTAGTAATGCTTTCCGATTCCGACCTCAAAGATCTCAAAGGCTTCGGCGCTAAAGCTCTTGATGAAGTCAAAGAAAAGATAACGGAGTTAAATATTTAAATGCATCGCCATGGTATTAAAGGCCGTAAGTTTGGCCGTGAAACCGATCAGAGACGCGCACTTACCCGCGGGCTGATGTGCTCTCTTATCGAACATCAATCAATCACTACTAGCTTAGCCAAAGCTAAAGAAATTAGACGCAGCACTGAAAAAATGATTACCTTAGCCAAAAAAGGTACTCTTGCTAGTCGCAGGCTGCTAATCGCCCGCTTAGGAAATATAGAAGTTGCAGATCTTCTTGTAGATCAAATTGTTCCTCAGATCAAACGCGATTCTGGCTACCTCAAAATTGAGCGCGCCGGACTCCGTAGAGGAGACAACACAGAGCTTGCTACAATTTCCTTTGTCGATGATATCGAACTAAAGGAGGACAAGTAATGAAAACTTATTCTCAAAAATCATCTGAAATCAATCGCGAATGGTATGTTATTGACGCTAAGACCTTACCACTTGGTAAACTAGCTGTCGTAATCGCCGATAAGCTCATGGGGAAGTCCAAAGTTACCTACACTCCACATACTGATAATGGGGACTATGTCATCGTAATTAATGCCAAAGATCTCAAAGTCACCGGCAACAAATTAAATGACAAATCCTACTATCGCCACAGTGGTTTCCCAGGCGGTATCAAAGAGTTGAGCCTAGCAGAAATCATCGAAAAAGACCCAAGCTATGCCATCAAGGAAGCTGTTAAAGGAATGCTTCCTAAAAACAAACTCGCCGCTGATAGATTAGGTAGACTCCGCATCTTTGAAGGTGCTGAACATACCCACGCAGCACAAAATCCAAAGGAGATTAAATAATGGCTACAAAAGATACTTACATCTATGGCCTCGGACGCCGCAAAGCTGCTACAGCTCGTGCTCGTCTCTATAAAGGCAAAGGCAACATCACCATCAATGGTAAAGATGCTCTAGAGTATCTCTCCGGTGACAAGTCCAAACTTGCCGAAATCACCGATCCACTAGCTCTAGCTCAAAAGCAAAAAGACTACGATATCACTATCCGCGTCTCTGGTGGCGGCCTAGCCGGACAAGTTGATGCTATTAAACTTGCTATTTCTAAAGCTATCACTGCAGAAGCCCCAGATCTTCGCCCAGTTCTCAAGAAGGCAGGATTTGTCAAACGCGATCCTCGCGAAAAGGAACGCAAAAAATATGGTCTTCGCTCTGCTCGTAAGAAAGAACAGTTTAGTAAGCGTTAAACTCACTATAGAAAATCACCCCATTATCGGGGTGATTTTTTGTGCCGATCTGGACGAATTACATAATAAGTCATATCGTATTCTTCGCCGGATTTGTTCCTAAAGGCTATTTCCTCTAAAAATTCCTCCACGTCCTCTTCTGACATGCCTATTTCTGCCAAATCCGCAGCGGTTACCTCTCTGAAGACATAGTCAGAAATTTCTCCTCTGCGATAGAGTTGTTCTGCCTCTTCCAAGATGTCGTATTTATCCCCGATCAGCCTAGTTGCGATTGCACCGTCATCAACATTGGCCATATCTACACAGCCAAAGTTTTCCATTACCTCATCGATGAAGTCTGGGTCTTCAGGTATAAATATTTTGTCCTCTTCGTCTCTGCCTCTGTAAAATTCTCTTGCAAAGGCTTCCTGTTTTGACCCGGCTATATAGAACTCCGGCTGTCTTGGCGGAAACGGCATATCTCTGGGGTAGACCTTTGTCACTTTAAAGCTGTCTTCTGTGATCTCAATTTCGCAAGGCGCCAAGCTCAGCTCTTTCTTGATCTTATCTGTCATATACATATCTACCAGTTCTTCGAATCGGCCATTCTGCCACCTAAAGAAGCAAATATTAAATGTCCCGATTGGTGTCACTACAGACCAGAAAAATTCTTCTTGAGTAGACGCCTTTACCGCACAAATAACCACAACCTCCTTATAAACTTCGCCAAAATCTATTTCTCCCATACTATCTGTGCCAAACGACAAACATACCTGACACCCAGTATTATCTTCCAATATCTCCACCATCTTTTGAATCTGGGGATATTTTTTAGATAAATTGAGCTTCGGAAACAGCGTTTTGGCACTTGTTCGAAAGAGGATTTCCGGCAATTCGTCAGGGTATAAGCCACCCAATACAGTAAGAAACATTCTCTTTTCGTCCATCTTATCACCTCCTAATGTACCATTGTGCCAAACGGCAGTATCTGTCTATAATTATACCATAAAAACACAAAATAATAAAGTACCGCATCTCTGGGAATTTGTCTCAATCTGTAGTATAATTGTGAGAAATGGGGACGTAGCTCACCTGGTAGAGCGCAGCATTCGCATTGCTGAGGTAGTGAGTTCGAGTCTCATCGTCTCCACCAATTTATTAGAATCTATTTTCTCTCTGTTGGCAAAGGAAATTTCAGTGCCAACTTTTTTACTTCTGTATGAATCTTGTCAAATTCTGGCTGGTATTTCTTGTCTTCCAATTTTTCTTCTTCGCCAATCTTTACGCAGATATCAACTACTTGCTTCATCCATTCTGCTATTTTATCCATCTCTTTTACGCCCATGCCTCTGGTAGTAATTGCTGGCGTACCCAATCTCACCCCTGATGGACGAAATGCCGCCGCTTTGTCCTCCGGCAGGGCATTAGCATTTAGTGTTAAGCCTACTAGATCTAGAGCTTTTTCAAACATTTTACCGCTCACCCCAAAGCTTTTCTTTACATTTACTAATACTAGGTGATTTTCCGTACCACCACCTTGCAGGATAAATCCACGACTCATCAAGCCATCTGCTAGAGCTTTAGCGTTCTTCACAATATTTTTAGCATAAGTTTGAAACTCTGGCTGCAACGCCTCTCCAAAGGCCACCGCCTTAGCCGCAATTACATGCTCCAGTGGCCCACCCTGGGTACCAGGGAACACCGCTCTATCTATCAAAATTGGGATATTCTCTAGGGTTTTCTCAGGTTTTTTAAGTGGTGAAGCTACATTTCCCTTAGAGAGAATCAGGCCGCCCCTTGGGCCACGCAAAGTTTTATGTGTAGTGGTAGTCATTACTTGGAAACCATGATCTAGTGGATTTGGGTGTACACCACCAGCAATTAGCCCCGCTACATGTGCCATGTCAGCCATGAGTAATGCACCAATCTTCTTGCCAATTTTGGCTACTCTATCAAAATCTGGCACCTTCATAAAAGCAGAGTATCCTACCAAGATAATCTTTGGCTTTTCAGAGAGTGCTAGGCGCTCTAACTCATCATAGTCAATATCTCCTTCAGGGGTAGTGCCATAAGCAATAAAATTATAGATTTTGGCGCTTCTAGTCACTGGCGAGCCATGCGTTAGATGCCCACCATGAGCCAAATTCATCGCCAAAATCTTGTCTCCTGGTTCACACCAGGCAAAATAAACCGCCTCATTAGCATTAGCGCCACTATGCGGCTGTACATTTGCGTGATCAGCGTGAAATAGCCTCATAGCCCTAGAAATAGCTAATCTCTCAATTCTATCTACATTTACCTGACCACCATAATAGCGAAAATTTGTTAATTTTTCCTCAGAAATCTTGTCTTCATCCCAAAAATCATCGGTAGTTATACCTCTAAAACTTGGGTAACCCTCAGAATATTTATTGGTCAAAACTGAGCCCATTGCCCTTAGTACCCCTGTAGAAACATAGTTCTCGCTAGGTATTAGTTCTAAGCCCTCCCTCTGTCGCTCATTTTCTTGATTAATTAAGTCAAAAACGGGATCGTTTTTCATAATTTCTCCTTATTTTAGCTTAGTATACTGGACAAAAGCGTAGTCTATACCATTGTCTTGGCCCTTTCCTAAAATTTTTCTTTCATACTTGGTTCTATCAAATTCCGGGAAAAATGTATCAGCCGTGTCGTCAGTCTCATCTACCTCCGTCAAATAGAGTATTCTAGAGTATTTCAGTAGCTCCCAATACACCATTCCGCCACCTATCACAAAAATCTCCTCGTCAGAATCCTTGTGCTCTTCCGCAAATCGTTTTAGATCACTCACTAGCACCAAATTGCCATCCGGACTACTAATCTGATCTTCAAACCCCTCCAGGGTATCTCTTCTGGTAATCACATAATGTTTTCTCCCCGGCAACATCCCTGGCAAGCTCTCAAAAGTCTTCCTGCCCATCAAAATTGGATGTCCGGTAGTAGTTTTTCGGAAAAATTCCATATCCCCAGGGAGTCGCCACAAAAGTTTACCGTCTTTTCCCAGCTCTCTGTTTTTACCAATCGCTGCTATAATCGAAAAACTCAAAACTACTCCTTAGGCTGTTACTGGCATGCTAATCTTGCCCATGTGCTTATAATCAATTAGTTTTATGTCTTTTAACTCTTTGGAATTATCAAACTTAAAGAAATCTTTCACCTCTGGATTAATCCAAAGTTGAGGCGCAGGATAGGTTTTACCTTCTTTTTTTACAACTTCATCTCTTCGCTTTAGCTGCTCTTTAATTCCATCTATCTGATTTTCATAGATATGTGCATCGTTAGAGACAAAAGTCATTTTTCCAGGTTTTGCCCCGATTGTCCTAGCTATCAGATGACAAAGCACCGCATACTGCGCAATATTAAACGGCAAACCTAGCGGAATATCTGTAGACCTAGAGTTTACTAAGACATTTAGCCTGCCACTAGTGATATTCCACTCTGAATTCCATACGCAGCTAGGCAGCGCTGCAGTCTCCAAAAACTCATTTTGCCAGAGAGACATCACCATTCTGCGGTTATGCGGGTCGTTTTTTAGCGTCTCAATCAGGCTCTGAGTCAATTTGTATCTGTTAACAATCCAGCCATAAGCCGTGCCAATGGTATGCGCAAATTCTTTAGGGTCCCAAGTCCTCCCCATGTATTTGCCATCTTCTGGAATCTCCCACTCATCCCAGATATGTACACCACGCTCGTGCAACCATCGTACATCATTGCTCTGTGCCTGATAAATCCACAAAATCTCTAGTACTGCCGTCTTGAATCCCACAAATTTGGTCGTCAAAATCGGAAATTCCTCTTCTAGGTCAAATTCTAGTATCTGGTGTGGCAATCTAATCGTAGTAATCGGCTTCACTGTTTGAGCATAGTGATTAGGCATATTTGTCCCAGTAGCCTTGGTAGTTTTTTTCTTCAGAACGGACGGATCATTGCTCACCCTTTCTCCATCTCTTAGCACTCTCTCGCAAAGGTCAAGATATTGATCGTCAAATTTGCTCATGTTTGCCTCCTGTATTAGCTTAATTATATCACAGAAAACCAAGTTTAGGCCCTTGACAAAGGTGGTTTTACATGAAAAAGGCCCCACTAGGGGGCCTTAGGTTGGTGAGGCTTACTACTGCCACCAAGAGAAAAATGGCTTCCCGATGGACTGTAGTCCAACAGTTAAAAAATCCTTGGCAACGCCAACTACCTGTGGACGGAAATCATACTTATCAAACAGGTTTTGCATATGCCTAGCCCAGACATCTGTACAATTTCCAGTACCAACATCCTCAGCAAACTTGACATCCTGCTCTGACGGCGGATTTTTATAGTAGACATCCCCATAGAGACCACGCTTCTCGTAAAGAATCAGGCGCCCTATAGCATCCAGCTTGTCCACCATCTTGATCGTCTGTCCCAGCAAAGTGCTACAATCTTCAAACTGGCGATGATAATCCAGCATCGTATCCCGAATCTTAGTCGGCAAGTTCTCATAAAAATCCTTCACCGCACGCCATTCTGCATCAGCCTTGAGATCATGTGCTCTGTTTCCATCGTCGCACACATCGCCAACTTTTACTTCTCCAACATCATGATTCAGCGCTGTCTTCATTGCCAAAAAAGTATCTACACCTGAGAAATACATTGGATACCATACCATTACCTCTGACAATAGATTAGCCACTCTGGCCGAATGTTCTGCTGTAGACTCTTGCCTCAGGAGTAAATCAGGGCTCACATGGACCTCTTTTGCGTCCTCTTTGTCCCGAACATATACTCCGCAAACTTCGTAACCTTTACGCATCACATAAGTCAGATCGGTCATGGTTTCAAAATTTTTCCAAAGTTTTTTTGCTGCACCCACCAAAATCACCTCACTTTGCAATGTACTCCCACCAACTTACCCCTAGTATAACTTAGGCTACCAGAAATAAAAAGTCTTTACTTTCGAGATTTTTTCTGATATACTTGACTTGACAAAGCCCGATAGGGTTATTTTTATAGGAGCGGAGAAAGGATTATATGGCAAAAATCACCAGAATAAAGGCTAAAGACCCTGGAAATTCTGCTAAAGATGTAGATACCTCAGCAGAAAATACCCACAAGACCATCGTCAAAGCCTCAGGAAAAGCTAATCAGAAAAAAGCGGACACTGTGCCTACTTCAACTGAAAAAGCCGTTAAAAAGCCTAAAAAGGTCGAAAAAACCGAAAAAACATCTAAACCATTTATCCTCATTCGCCCATTTGTCGCCTTTGGTAGATACCTCCATGCCTCATGGCTGGAAATCCGCCAAGTCCGCTGGCCATCTAGGAAAGCCACTTGGAAAATGGTAGCCGCCATTTTTGTCTACACTGGCCTCTTTATCGCTATCATTATGCTCCTAGATGCCTTATTTACATGGCTATTTGGATTAATATTAGGATAAAAGAAAGGATCGCATGGCAGTAAACAGATATGATGACACTAGAGCTTGGTACGCTATTTCTACCTACTCTGGCTACGAAGATAAGGTAGCAGAATCCATCAAACAGCGTGTTGGTGGTATCGAGATGAAAGGCAAAATTTTTGATGCCTTGGTACCAAAGGAAAAACAGATTGAAATCAAAAACGGTAAACGTAAAGTAGTAGACCGCAAGATTTTCCAAGGTTATGTCCTAGTAGAGATGAAACTCTCTGATGAAACTTGGTACATTGTTAGAAACACCCCTGGCGTCACTGGATTTATTGGCACCGGCACTCAGCCTACTCCTGTCTCTGAAAAGGAAATCGCCAAAATCAAAAAGCGCATGGGCGTAGAAGATCCTAAATTCTCGGTTAATTACGCCATCAATGAGGTTGTCTCTATCACTGACGGCCCATTCAAGGGCTTTGATGGCACCATCTCTGAAATCGACTCCGAAAAAGGCAAACTCAAAGTAATGGTCTCTATGTTTGGCCGCGAAACTCCAGTAGAGCTAGATGCTCTCCAGGTCAAAAAGATTTAAGTTTTACCTAATACAAGTAAAATCCCCGTAAGCTTCCTTACGGGGATTTGTGTTAATCTTTGGGAGGATAAAACCTCTGGCGAAGAAGTGAAAGAGCATTAGAAATACCTATTAGTTGCTTCTGCCAGCCATTCTTTTCTATCATCATCTCGTCTCCGTCTTCATCTCGGCAGCAATACACTAACTCGCCGTCATTATCGGCGTCGCCAGGTGTCACCTGGATTGCCGTAACAATTCTTCTGACTCCACCTTCCGGAGTATCCTTATAGCCAACTAAGATTTTCATAAACTCATCCTCATAAGAGATGAATTTTATCCTCGGCTGACCTAAGTTAACATGCCTTTCCCAGACACTCCTCAGGTAACTAGTCACGGGTTCCCCCTTTTTGATAAGTTCCTTTTCTTCCTCTGGGCTACGAAGGTGCATTTTTATAGAGTCAAATTTCAGACAAGTATACAATGCATTAACACCCACCATCGCGCTATCAAGTTCCATGTTCTAGTCCTCCTCTCTTCTAAAGTTGCTGAGCCACAAAATAGCTCCATCTCTTCATTATATCACACATAAGCGTTTTGGTCAAGTAGACCACTTTACAATTATCTCCTTTTTTGCTATAATCAGAGAGTTACGCACGATTTGTTGCAAGCTTCTTTTATGCAACATCAATCGAAAGGAAAACTATGGCAGAAGCCAAAAAATGTATCGGTAATCTAAAACTCCGCATCCCAGGCGGCAAGGCTACAGCTGGCCCTCCAGTTGGTAGCACCCTTGGTCAATGGGGTCTCAATATGATGGATTTTATTAATCCATTCAACGAAGCCACCAAAGATTTCATGGGCAAAAATGTTATTGTCCACATCAAAGTCTACGAAGATCGCACTTTTGATTGGACCTGTCTTGGTCAGCCAGTAGATGACCTCATCCGTGAGGCTATCAAAATCCAAAAAGGGTCTGGCAAGCCAAATCTAGAAAAAGTCGGCAAAATCACTCGTGCTCAGCTCGAAGAAATTGCCAAAAAGAAGATGGACCAGCTCAATGCTGTCGATCTAGACGGCGCAGTCAAAGTCGTTGCTGGCACCGCTCGTTCTATGGGTGTAGAAGTTACAGACTAATTACATTCAAAATACTTGGAAAAGCACCTGAAAAAAGGTGCTTTTTCTTGACAATACTCTCTAAATTAAGTATAATGATTTTATTAATATAATTTGTTGGGAGACTATTAAAGTCGCTATCACCACAGAAAGGAATTTATGGCTAAGAAATCAGCCGAAAATCTTGAAAATGCTGCCCTAGAGGCCGCCGCAGCTGCCGAAAGCACAGAAGCAGCCGTCAAAAACGATGCTCCAGAAGCAGAGAAAGAGGACGCAAAAGTAGCAGAATCTACCGCCGAAACTAAGCAAAAATTTGCTAAATCCGGCAAAAAATCCAAAAAGCATATAGAAGAAGTCAAAGCCGAAGCCGAGCGCCAAGAGAGAAAGCTAGAGCGCGCCGAAGAAGAAGCCGAAGCCGCCAAAAAACCAAAAGGTGCCGCACCAAAAGTTCGCCCTTTGATTGAGCGCCGTGGCAAAAAATACCAAGAAGCTTACAAACTAGTCGAAAAAGGCAAGATTTACTCCTTAAAAGATGCTATTGCACTTGCCACCAAGACTAGTACCGTCAAATTTGACGCCACCTTGGAAGCTCACATTCGCCTAGGCGTAGATCCACGCCAGGCCGACCAAAATATCCGTGCCACCATCGTTCTACCTAATGGCAACGGCAAAACTGTCCGCGTAGCCGTCTTTGCTCCTCTAGATGAGGCCAAAAAGGCCAAAGCCGCTGGCGCCGACATCGCCGAAGACGAAGAATTCTTGAAACAGCTAGAAAAGGGAACTATCAACTTTGATGTCCTAATTTCCACCCCTCAGTATATGCCAAAACTTGGTAAATTTGCCCGTCTCTTGGGTCCAAAGGGCTTAATGCCAAATCCAAAAGCTGGCACCGTTACTACTGATGTCGAAAAAGCCGTCAAAGAAGCTAAGGCCGGCAAGGTAGAATACCGCGTAGACAAACAATCTATCGTCCATATTGGCCTAGGCAAACTTTCTTTTGGTGAAGCCAAACTCCTAGAAAACGCCGAAGCTTTCTTTAGCTCCCTCAAGAGTCAGAAACCAGCTTCTATCAAAGGCCAGTTCGTCAAATCTATCTATTTGACTACCACCATGGGACCTTCTATCGCTGTAGAAAACCTCTACAACTAAACCAAAAAACACCACATAAAAAGAGCCGCAAGTTTAGCGGCTCTTTTTTGAGGTGATAAAAGTAGTGGCTTATGCGGCATCTTCGATGACTTCATAGATTTCGCCATCTTCTGTGCCACCCAAAAAGACCAAGTCCTCTTTGAACAAACTGAGATCATCGTCCATATAGATACCGGGCTGATCTGGCAATAAAAACCAAGATCCTTCCAGTCCCACCGCCGTCAACTGTAAATTTGGCGCCCCGTAATAGCGCCCGGGGTCAAAAAACCGCAAGAATATCCTGTCTTTCGGCACGCCACCCATCATTGCAGACTCTTTCTCGGAAAATCCTCTGGAAAACTGGCCCAGAGTGTCTGCAAATAGCTTATTAGCTATATCTTCATAACCCCCATTTGCAACCATCAGAATCTCATTAAATTTATCTGCTGTCTTCATGACTCACCCCCTTTAGGTAATTTTGACGCCTCCAACATTCCTTTCAGAAAAATCACAATTTCACCTCGCTTTCAAGGTACAAACTTCATTAGTTCCTTGCCCCAGTATAGCAAAATCAATCAAAAAAACAAAATATTTAGCCCAAATTCACTAGGCGTGGTGGTATTTTCCACCCCTGGAAATCTCTTGAGCGCGATAAATTTGCTCGGCCAGAATAATCCGCATTAGTTCGTGTGGAAAGACCATTTTAGAGATAGAAAGCACCAGATCTGCCCGTTCTCTCACCTCTGTTGGCACCCCATAAGCATCCCCAATAATCATCACCACCTTTTTTCCAGATATAAATTGCTTTTCTAGCCTCTGCGACAATTCAGGCGAGCTCAAAATCTCTCCCCGCTCATCTAGCAAGATCACATACTCATCCGCCCCAAACGGCCAATTACGGGCTAAATTCGCAAATTTCGCATCCTCCAGGTACTCAAAATGGGAGTCAAATGGCTTTTTGAGACGCTTTTCATACTCTGTTTGCCCATCCAAAACCCAATTTTTGGACTTTTTCCCGCCGGCAATTATTCTAATCATAATCAAATTATACCAAAAGACTCTCTATTTGACAATGCGCAAAATAATGGTAAAATACAAAAATCAGCTGTTTTGCTTGCAAAATATTGGAAACCTTGCTATAATACTATCAGTTACCAAAGACAGCGACGGGAGTTTTCCTTAATCATGTCGCCGAGGCAGTTTTACCAGGGTTTTTCACCTAGTAAACATCTTATATAGATTGGTAACGGAGTTTAACAATTCGGCCAATCAAAAATTATGTAATCAAAGGAAAGGTTAAAAGGGAATTATCTCTTTTTTAAATCATTATGGCAATTACAAAAGACAAGAAGAAAACTTTGGTTGCTGATTTGACTAGCCTGCTAGAGAATTCCAAAATGACCGTTTTTGCCCATTACCAGGGGCTCACCGTCGCAGAACTTCAAGATTTGCGCAAAGCCGCCCGTGAAAATGGTGTCAAAATCAAGGTTGTCAAAAATCGTCTAGTTCGCGTTGCTATGGGCGAAATCGCTGTCTACAAAGACACCGATACCACCGGACTCACTGGCCAACTTCTCTATGCTATCTCTGATAGTGATGAAGTCGCCCCAGCTAAAGTCCTTGCTAATTTCGCCAAAGAGCATGAAGCACTCCAAATCGCTGGCGGCTTTAATGATCTTGGCGCTAATCTCGCTGAGGATGAAATCAAGAGCCTTGCTGCTCTCCCATCCAAAAACGAGCTTATCGCACAGGTGGTCGCTCAACTTCTTTCCCCAGTTACCGATTCCATCTCCGGTCTATCCGGTAGTCTATCTGGTATCGTTTCTGGCCTAGAAGCCAAAGCATCCTAATCAAATCACCAACTATCTCAATTTAAAATATCAACGAAAGGAATTATTATGGCTACAGATATC
This sequence comes from Candidatus Saccharimonadota bacterium, assembly GCA_017404515.1. Lineage (GTDB taxonomy): Bacteria > Patescibacteriota > Saccharimonadia > Saccharimonadales > Saccharimonadaceae > Nanosyncoccus. Next base: position 19,860 of record JAFRCG010000006.1, read on the forward strand.
AAAAAATTAGCCGAGGAATTGGTAAAACTTACCGTTCTCGAAGTTAACGAACTTAAAAATGTACTAAAAGATGAATATGGCATTGAGCCAGCTGCCGCTGCTGTTGCAGTTGCTGGTCCTGCCGCTGGTGCTGCTGATGGTGGCGCTGCTGCTGAAGAAAAATCCGAATACGATGTCGTCTTGAAAGACGCTGGCGCTCAGAAGATCGCAGTTATCAAAGCTGTCAAAGAAGCTACTGGTCTTGGTCTTGGCGAAGCCAAAGCTATTGTCGATGGCGCTCCTGCCACCGTCAAAGAAAAAGTCGCCAAAGACGAAGCCGAAGCTATGAAAAAAGCTCTCGAAGAAGCTGGCGCTACTGTCGAATTAGCTTAATTTATCAGATTGGTCGAATTTTACTTCATGAAAAAGCCACCCATACCAGGGTGGCTTTTTGTTAGACTAAATGAGAAAAGTGTTGTTAATTAGAAATTACTGTCATGGAATTTACCGATGCTGTCCGGCCCTACAATAATCTTTTTCGGCTCAGCGTCAGTAGTAGATCCCGTAATGAGCTGCTTTTCTACGGTGTCATTGCCGTGGCCTTTGACCACAGACTTCAGTGACCTTTCGGTAGCCGCCTCTGCCGTATCTGTAAAGCCAAGTTTTACCACGCTTTGCGCAGCGGTGTATCTAATACTGCCACCAGAAAAACTTGCACAGCAGATGCTGACTCCGCCATCCGGCACCCAGCCTTTGTCAATGGCCTCTGCCACTTCTTCTTCCAGTGATGATAGCGCTATGCTATCATCTGCACCAGAACATGACAAAATTTTGTACATCGTTTCACCTCCTCTTAAGGTACAACCAATAGTGTATAAGCTTATTTTACCACATTTTACCCAAAAAGTCCACACCGTCACACATTAACTGCAAATATTTCAAAGTCAATTTAACAACACTTTTCCATTTTTCTCTGATTTTTCCGTGGAAAACTTTATTAGAAAAAACATTGACATGAAATTAATACTGATGTAATATAATATTAATACTATATATTTAACAGACTGGATGCGAGGATGTCTGAATTACCAGAAAAACAAATAAAAAGATTACGAAGTCTTATTCAAGATGCCGAAACTAATCTTGCTGCCGCTAAAGAGCTTCTTATTTCCATCTTGGGAGATGGCGAAGATATTACTGCCCCTCGCGATGTAGTAGTTTCCGCTCCAGAGGGTAAAGTTATAGAAGGTGTCTTTGATGGCCAAATCATGATTGACCAAGATGGCAAAAATTACCCAGTTCCAGCCAATTATGCTTCCAAGTCCAAGCTAGTAGAGGGTGACATCATGAAACTCACCATTACTCCAGAGGGTAGATTCTTATACAAGCAGATCGGCCCAGTAGAGAGAAAGACCGTTATCGGCACCCTTACCCACCACGATGATAAATACTTCGTAGAGGTCTCTGGCCGCGAATACGAGATTCTCTATGCTTCAGTCACCTATTTCCGCCTCAAAGAGGGTCAACAGGTCTCTGTTATCATTCCAGCCAACAACGATGGCGCCAATTGGGCTGCCGTAGAAGCCGCAATCTAGGTCTTCAGTCTCTTTACCTGCATTTTAGCGGGTTTTTTGTTATAATAGCCATATGAAGGCCTTATATCGTAAATACCGTCCTGCCAAGCTCTCAGAGGTTGTAGGGCAAGATCAGGTAGTAAAACCACTAGAAAATGCCCTAAAATCCGGCAAAGTTTCCCATGCCTACCTCTTTATTGGGCCTCGTGGCTGCGGCAAGACCTCTGTTGCCCGTATTTTTGCCCACGAAATCAACAAATTTGACTACCAGCTAGAGGATTCTTATACAGATATTATCGAAATCGACGCTGCCTCTAATACTGGCGTAGACAATATCAGAGAACTGCGTGAAAAAGCCACCGTTGCTCCTAGCTCTGGCAAATTCAAAATCTACATCATTGACGAAGTCCACATGCTCTCAAAATCTGCCTTTAACGCCCTTCTGAAGACTTTGGAAGAGCCACCAAAGCATGTTATTTTCATCATGGCTACCACTGATGCCTACAAGGTCCCAGCCACCATCATTTCTAGAGCTCAGGTCTTTAATTTCAACCTAGCCACCCCAGATGTCATGAAGGCCCATCTAGAAAAAATCGCTGAGGCCGAGGATATCTCTATTGACAGCGACGCCCTAGATCTAGTAATTGAACGTGGCGGCGGCAGTTTTCGTGATTCAATCTCGCTGCTAGATCAAATCTCCACTCTTAGCGATACCAAAATTACGCGCGATTTAGTTATAAACACCCTAGGTCTCCCTGATAGTAAAATCACAGATAGCCTACTTTCAGCCTACCAAACAGGGGATGTTGCCTCAATCAATTCCGCCCTCAAAACCGCTCTTAACTCTGGAGTAAAGCCAGAGACTCTAGCCGAATCGCTGATCAAAAAAATCATGGAAAACCCCAATCCAGCCACTCTATCACTACTAGCCAAGCTTCCAGAGGTCGCCTATCCTTTTCCAGAGGCTAAATTACTCCTAGCTTTCCTCGGAAATACCGCCACTACACCTGTTGTATCTGTTCCAGACCCTGCTACTAAGAGCCAAATTTCACCTACTAAAAACCCGACTCCTTCACAAAAAGATCCAGTCTCACCTCCGCCAGCCGCCACCCATGATTCTACACCAGTCTCCGCTGCTACCACCCTTGATTGGGAAAAATATCTTGATTCTGTTAGATCTAGCAGCCCTATTGTTGCTTCCACTCTAGGACGCACCAAACACAAATTTGAAAACGGAAAGCTCTATCTGTTATGTACCAAGAGTTACGACCAAAAAATTCTCCAGTCGCCTCGTAATTTTGATGTTTTAACCACCTCTACCCAAGGTGTCACTGTGGAAATCACCGAAGACGAAAATTTATTCAAAAAAGACCCTAAAGTCAGTAAAATGTCTGCTATAATGGGTGGAGAAGTACAGGAGGTCGGTTCTAATGGTATCCCAGAATTCTAATTCGGACTCTACAGAAGTAGCCCCAGGTGGAAAGCTCCCACCTCAGAATCTTGATGCCGAAAAATCCTTGCTTGGTGCCATATTAATCTCCGATTCTAGTTTTCCAGATATCTTAGAGCGAGTCAAAGAGCGTGATTTCTATGACCAAAACCACAGTCTCATCTACAAAGCCATGGCTACACTCTACAGTAGCCATCGCCCAATCGATATTTTAACACTTACTTCAGAGCTCCGCGCCGAGAAGACCTTCAAAAAAGTCGGTGGTGGCTCCTATCTTACAGAGCTTACCAATTTTGTCCCTACCGCCGCCAATGCCAGCGCCTACGCCGATATTATTGCAGATTGCGCCACTCGTCGTCGCCTCATCGATACCGGCATCAAAATCACCGAAAAAGCCTATGACTCCAGCAATTCTACTATCGAGCTCATCGGCGATGCTGAAAAAATCCTTTATTCCGTATCTGACACCACCACCAAAACTAGCTACATCTCTCTAGAAAAGCTCTCTATTGAGACCTACGAACGCCTAGAAGCTCTCAAAAACAGCAAGGAGAAAATCACCGGCCTCAAGACTGGCTTCAAAGATCTAGATACCATCACTGCTGGTCTGCAAAAAGGTGATCTGGTTATTATCGGTGCTCGTCCTGCCATGGGTAAAACTACTCTCGCTCAAAATATCGCTTATAATGCTGCTACCATCAATCATACCGGTGTATTATTCTTCTCTATGGAGATGGCCGCCAACGAAATTTCAGACCGCATTGTTTCTGATATTGCCGAAATCGACAACTGGAGCATACGCTCTGGCAATCTTGCCGAGGACGATTATGTCAAAATCGACGAAGCCCTCAGTGAAATGAGTGAAGTCCCACTCTACATTGACGATACCTCTATGATGAATGTTTTGGAGCTCTGCAACAAGGCCCGCCGCGCCGCCCACGAACACGATATTGGCCTAGTCATCATCGACTACTTGCAGCTCATATCTGGTACAGACCGCTATTCTGGCAACCGCGTCCTAGAAATTGCCGAAATCTCCAAAGGTTTGAAGCAACTCGCTAGGGAATTAAGTATCCCAGTCATTGCTCTGTCGCAGCTTTCTCGTGGCGTTACTGGCAGAGACGATCCACGCCCGGCACTATCCGACCTCCGCGATTCCGGTTCTATCGAGCAAGACGCCGACCTGGTCATGATGCTTCATCGCCCAGATTATTACCACCAAAACGAAGAAGATTATGTACCAACCAATATCACCGAACTGCTCATCCAGAAACACCGTCATGGCGATGTTGGCAAAATCGAACTCTTCTTCCAGGGCAAATATTCTCGCTTTATGTCACTAGACAAAACCCGCAAATAACTGCTATAATGTTTATGTGAAGAAACCTACCATTTCCAAACTTTTTTTGTATAAACGTCGCTTTGTGATTGGTTATATTTTACTAGCAATTTTGCTAGTAATCTTGCTTTTTGGAATGCCGCTCATCTCTCCTGCCGGTCTTTCTACTTCGGAAATGGAATCCGCTGTCACTTCTCATGATGTTTCCGCTGAGACCATCCTAAACGGAGAGATCGTGGATCTTCCTTATCATTTCCTCCAAAAAGTATCTATTGCTATTTTTGGGCTTTCCGCTTATTCTATCAAGCTCCCTAGTATGCTCATTGGCGTCTTTCTAGGAATTCTATTAATTTTACTCTTAAACCGCTGGTTCAAAAACAATGTTGCTATCATCGCCTCTGTTCTTACTGTCCTTTCCGCCCCATTTCTCTTTATTGCTGGCTCTGGTACCCCGCTTATCATGTTGGTTTTCTGGCCTACACTCTTACTTTGGCTAGGGTCCAAAATCGAGGGTAAAACCCTTCCCAAAACCATCTATTCCTTTGTTTTTGGTTTTTGTCTCTTACTTTCCATCTTCACGCCTTATCTTATCTATTTTGCAGGTTTTGTTGTGCTTTACGCGCTTATTCACCCTCATCTTCGCTTTACTATCAAATCTCTTCCTAAGATTCCGTTTATTCTTACCTCCCTCGTCATTTTAGCCTGTATTGGGGCTCTAGGCTACGAAGTATTCCGTTTTCCAGAGACCGCCAAGACACTCTTCTTTATGGATAATTTCTCCTGGGGCGCTTTCTTTGCCAACATCAAAGACGCCTTCCTCCCATTCTTCTCTTGGAGTGGTAATATTCAATCCGTCTTTATTGCACCTATGATTGGTCTAGCCTCTCTAGCTCTAGCCTTTACTGGCCTCATTTCTACCACCAAAGGCTTTTTTGCCTCCAGAAACTCCATCGCCTCTATTTTTATAGTCTTCACCATTCTCTTGTCCGGATTTAATCCATTCTGCGTCATACTCATCATCATACCATTTGCCATTCTCACTGCTCATGGCGTACGCTACATCCTAGAAAAATGGTATGGTCTTTTCCCAGAAAATCCTTACGCTCGCATCTTTGGACTCATTCCTATCAGTGCCATCCTTGGCATCATGATCATTTCTAGTCTTACTCATTACCTCTTTGGCTATCGCTATAACCCAGTTGTAGCCGACGAATTCCAAAACGACCTCAGCCTCATCTACGAAAAAGTAGAGCCTGGCACCACTATCTTGGTCCAGGGCGGCACCCTCAACTATGATTTTTATAGAATCCTAGAAGACAAAACTGATTACATCATCACTACTACCGCATCAAATATCTATGCCGATTCAAACTCTTCACGCGTAGCTACGCTTGGAAAATGGCCATCCAAGCTCCCATATGGCTTGTCTCGTATAATCTGCTCGCCAAAATCCACAAATTCTGATAGAATATACATATACGAAGGAAAGAGTAATTAGGAGATTGCTATGGGTCAAACAATGGACCAAATGAAAATGCTAAATCAGCTCAGAAAAGCTCAAAAAGAGCTCAAGAATGAGGTTGTAGAAGTAGAAGCTGGCGATGGCGCCGTAGTCGTTCAAATCAACGGCGAACTCAAAGTCAAAAAAGTCACTCTCGATCCAGAAAAAATCGATTTTGACGATATTCACGAATTGGAACGCTGGATTGAAAACTGCTTCCGTGATGGCTACGCCAAGGCTCAAGAAATCGCTACTGACAAAATGAAACCTCTGATGGGTGCCTTAGGCAACCTAGGCATGTAATCCATGCTACCACAGGCGTTGCAAAATGCTATTGATGCGCTAGGCGCACTTCCAGGCGTTGGACCACGCACCGCAGAGCGCTATGCTTACTATCTTTTTCGCGCCAACAAAAATCTCAGCAAATCTATCTCTGATGCGCTAGACAATTTACATTCTGGCGTCAAGCTGTGCCCCAAAACTTTTGCTCTCATTAGTAAAAACGAAGAAGCATCGCCCCTCTATACCGACTCCACAAGAGACAAAACCACTGTTCTAGTGGTAGAAGAGCCACTAGATATTTACGCAATAGAGCAGACCAAAGGTTATCACGGCACCTATCATGTTCTCGGTGGCGCAATTTCCCCAATTGATGGCATTACTCCAGATCAGCTCCACATCAAAGAACTCATCTCTAGGATCAAAGCTGACTCCGTTACAGAGGTAATTATTGCTACCAATCCTTCCATCGAGGGAGAATCCACTGCTCTCTTACTCCAAAAAGTCCTCTCCGAAAATTATCCAGATCTCAAGGTTACTCGCTTAGCCCGCGGCTTGCCTCTAGGGGTGGATCTATCTTACGCTGATCAAATCACCCTTAGCGCTGCCCTGGAAAACCGCACCAAACTCTAGTTAATCTTGCCCAAGATCACCAATCATTTTGACGGATTCTTTTTCCGGCAAAGCTTCTACATCTTTTAGTTTTCGTTCTATCACGCGGGAAGTAGTAGCTGCCGATTCAATCTTGTTAGCACTTTCCATCAATTTCTTATGTGTAGCGTCCAAGAGATCACCAAACTTACCAAATTGCGACTTTACCGCCCCTAGCACTTGCCACACTTCACTAGAACGCTTTTCTATTGCTACCGACTTAAAGCCCATCAAAAGTCCATTTAACGCTACTGGCAAAGTAGATGGCGAGGTAATTGAAACATGATACTTTTGCCTAATTTCATCAGAAAGCCCTGGAATTCGTAGAATTTCCGCATAAAGGCTCTCTGTTGGCACAAACATCATCCCAAAATCCGTAGTTGCCGGCGGGTCCAGATATTTGCCAGAAATCTTTTTAGCTTGCTCCTTGACATCCGTTGCCAAGGCTTTAGAAAACTTATCTATCTCCTCTTTATTGCCAGTATCATAGGCCGCAATCAGTCTAGAATAATTTTCTACTGGGAATTTCGAATCAATCGGCAAATATACTGTAGAATCTTCGTCTTTGCCAGACATTTTTATTGCAAATTCCACCCTATCCGCCGTCCCCGCTTTGGTTACGATATTTTCTGCGTACTGCGCTGGGCTTAGAATATCAGAGATAATAGAGCCCAGTTGCACTTCACCATAAATCCCCCTCGTTTTTACTCCTTCCATTACCTTTTTGAGGTCACCTACCCCAGTAGCCAAGTTTTTCATTTCACCTAATCCTCTATACACCTCTGTTAGCTGGCCCGAAATCGTCTTGAAGCTCTCATTAAACCGCTTTTCTACCGAGGCCTTCAATTTTTCGTCTACCGTTTCGCGCATTTCTTCCAATTTTTTGGTGTTTTCATCTTGCAAAGTCTTCACTCTGGTATCTACTGTCTTCTGGATGGTATACAAATTTTCTGCAATTTCTTTACGATTTTCCCTAAACTCACCTGAAATTTTTGGTGTCAATTTGTCAACTTCTGTTTCAATTCTAATCATTCTCTCATCTAGTATTTTTGTGTATTTGGCCATTTCTGCTAGATATTTTTCAGTTTCCGTACTACTACCCCTAGTCCTTCTAAAAATCAGGACTACGAGCAAGACTATGTTTACCACCCCCATTACCGCTAATGCTATTTCCATACAGATATTATAACATTTTCTCGTAAAATGTTATAATAGACCTATGTACGACACATTTTCTGAATTTTTGAAAGGCAAAAAATCCCTCTGCATCATCCAAGCAGAAAACCCTGATGGCGATTCACTTGGCTCCGCCTTGGCTCTAGATTACCTCTTAAAAGATTACGAAATCTCCCTGTACTGCCCTGTAGAAATCCCTAAATATCTCCGCTATTTCAAAGACTGGTCCAGAGTCTCTCTAGATTTTGACTATAATGCTGATGGCTATATCATTGTCGATACCGCCGCAGAAGTACTGCTTTCCAAAATCCTAGACAACCCTGCTGCCAGAGACCGTCTCTATACTGCACCGGTCTTTGTCTTAGACCACCACGAAACAGACGATGACTTAGATTTCCCACACCAAGGTCTTATTCAGACGCTACCTTCTTGTTGCAACCTGATCTACAAAATTTGTTTGGAGCAAGGCTTTTTGTCTCCATCTCCGCTAAAAGAAGGGGCAGAAAACTACGAAACCGAAAAAACCGCTGCCGAATACCTCTATTACGGCATCCTTTCAGATACTTTGGGACTTACTTCTCCATCTGTTACAGCTGATACTTTTACTACCATCGCTGATTTAGTTTCTCGTGGCCTCAAAGTAGCAGAGTTAGATGAGCACCGCCGTAATTTTGCCAAAAAATCCCCACGCATCCTAGAATACAAAGCTGATTTAATCCATCGTTTGGAATACTTCCTAGACAATACTCTAGTCACCGTACACATCCCTTGGGACGACATCTCCAAATATTCCGATGAATACAATCCCAATGTCCTAATTTTAGAAGAGCTTCGCATGGTAGAAGGCGTAGAGGTAGCCGTAGCTATCAAGACTTATCCAGATGGCAAATTAACCGGCAAAATCCGCACCACCGAAAGCGCTCCTTATGCCGACAAGATTGCTGGTTATTTTGGTGGCGGTGGTCACCCTTATGCCGCTGGTTTCCGCACGCACGATATTTCTTACGAAGATGCCGTTCGCGAACTTATTACCGCTATCGATACAATCAAAAAATCAGGGTTAGAAAATGAGACTATATAATCAAATTACCAAATCCATCGAGACTTTCAAGCCTCTAGATCCTCAAAATGTCAAAATCTACACCTGTGGCCCTACAGTTTACAATTTCGCTCATATTGGCAATCTTACCTCTTATATCTACTGGGACTTTCTCATCCGCACTCTAGAAAGAAACGGCTTCAAAGTCAATCGCGTGCTCAATCTCACTGATGTCGGTCATCTTGCTTCCGATGCCGACGAAGGCGAGGATAAGCTCGAAAAGGGTGCCAAAAGGGAAGGGAAAACCGTCTGGGAAATCGCTGATTTTTATAGCAAAGCCTTCCTCAAAGATTTTCACTCTCTTAATCTCATCGAACCTCAAAAAATTGCTCGCGCCACCGACTACATCAAAGAAGATATCGCCCTAGTAGACAAGCTCACCGAAAAAGGCTACACTTATGAAACTTCCGACGGCATCTATTTTGACACCAGTAAATTCAGCACCTATGCAGACTTTGCCAGGCTAGATCTAGAAAAAATGCGCGCCGGCGCCAGAGTAGAATTTAACCAAGAAAAGAAAAACACCGCCGATTTTGCCGTCTGGAAATTCATAAAAGACGGGGAAGATCATGCTATGAAATGGGAATACCTTGGACGCCCAGGCTATCCTGGCTGGCATCTAGAATGCTCCACTATCATCAAGGCAGAGCTTGGTATACCTATAGATATTCATACTGGCGGCATTGATCATATTCCAGTCCACCACACCAATGAAATTGCCCAAACCGAGGCTGCCTTCGATACCAAACTCAGCCGTTTCTGGCTACACTGTAACTTCATCACTATAGATGAACAAAAAATCTCCAAGTCCCTAGGCAACACCTATACTTTGTCCGATTTAGCAGAAAAGGGCTTCTCCCCACTAGATTTCAAACTTTGGGTGCTCCAAGGCCACTATCAGGGCGAGAGGAACTTCAGTTTCACTGATCTTACTGCCGCCAAAAATCGCCGTCTAAACTGGCGAAATCGCATCGCTGCCACCTATCAAGACATTGCTCTAGAGCAAAATCCACCATTTGAGGCCTCCAAAGCTCTAGAATTTGCCTCCAACAACCTCAATTCTTCAGAAATTCTAGCTTACATCGACAACACCACTCTCACTCTAGACGATTGGAAATATATAGACAACCTACTAGGACTAGATTTAGTACCATCCACTCCTAACCAAACTCCAAATTTAATAGATAAAATTAGCCAAAGAGAAGCCGCCAGAGCTAAGAAAGATTACGCTACCGCCGATGACATCCGTGATGAGCTCGCCAAACAAAGTATCACCATTCTAGATACCGATAAAGGCCCAATTTGGCAACTTTTGGCATAACATAGCACGAAGCGGGTCCTGGCATAGGCACGGGGGTCTTGCATAAAACAGACTACTAGAGTTTGGGACTTTGGATTTGCTCATTTTTACAACGATAGTTGTAAAAATTACAAATCCAAAATCTGGTCTAAATCTCATTACAAACTCTAGTAGCCCTGTTTTATGCAGGCCCCCGTTTTACTAGCTATTGATTCTCAGTAACGCTACTTCTAATTGCTTTTATATTTGGAAATTCACTTACCAAGACTTTGGTGCATCCCGCAATCGGAATAGAAATAATGGCACCTATCAAGCCAAACATATACATACCAATCACTACTGCTATCAAAATGATAAGTGGTGGCAAATCCATAGAATTTCCTTGCACCCTTGGGGAAACAACATTGTTCTCAACTTGTTCAAATATGATGTAGAAAATTAGGAAAGACAACCCTGCAAATGGAGCAGAGAAGAATAGTAATGTAGAAACTACTATTGCGGTGATAATTGGCCCAAACATCGGAATTAGATAGAAAATCATTGCTATCATTCCCATTGGGAAAGCTAGACCAGAAGAGAATCCAAAAATCAGAGAGAGCACAAATACTGCTAGACCAGCCACTACACCATCAATTATGGCAACAAAGACTTGCCCAGTTACATATCTTGAAATTACCGTAGCTAGTTTTCCAGAAATTCTACGATATTCTGACAAATTTTTACTATCTCTAGAGCCCACTTTTTGCCAGAAAGATTCTAACAGCATCGGCCCTTGTGTGAGAAACAGCACCGTCAATACTACCACAATTATTAATCCGGTCAAAACATTGGCTACCGTACCAATACTAGCAAACAATGTCTGTGGAAAAGACGCTAAAAAATCGCTGGACATCTGTTTTAGTGCGCTCACAATTTGTTCCTTGGTATTGTCCATGCCAAAAATCCTACCAAAAGAATTAATTCCATCCCAGCCAGAAATAGTCTTTTGTATCTGATCTGGAGCGGTTGAGACGAACTTAGAAGTCTCTGTTACCACCACTGGGCCTATCACCATCAAAGCAAATGCCAGCACAATGACTACGCCACCCACTACTGCTCCTACAGAAATTCCCAAATGGTCTTTCTTTTTTCCAAGAGTTTTATTTAGTTTTTTAACTAGTGGCCAAATGGCTATAGCCAAGAAAAGTGCTGCACTTACTAGCAAAAGCCCCGTCAGTGCGCACCCAATAAAGAAGATCGCCAAAAATAAAGCCAGCAAAATCACCCAAAATCTCACAAGTGTCTTGGTATCAATCTGAATATTTTTTGACATGAACCTCCTATTTAGCTACATTATAGCCTAACCGTAATAATTCTTCAAGAACTCATCTCTAAAATCATAAAAATTATGCTTTGTGATGCTCTCTCTAGTCTGTTCCATTAATCGCACAATGAACCTTACATTATGAATTGATGCCAAATTGTAATATTTTCTCTTTAATTCTATGTCGCCAGACTTCCAAAGCGCACGCAAATCTCCTCTGGTATATCCAGCTTTGCAAGTTGCACAGTCGCAATTAGCATCAAGTAGCTCTTTAGAACCAGCATATTTTCTCAAATTTATGTTTCCAGTCATAGTATAGATCTTACCGTGCCTGGCCTCTCTAGTTGGCGCCACACAATCAAAGGTGTCTGCTCCGTTTTCTACTCCTACAAAAATATCATCTGGATGCGAAAGTCCCAAAAGATGTCTTGGTTTATTCTCTGGAAGTTCTTCATTGCACCATTTCAAAATTTTACCCAAATCTTCTTTCAAAAAAGCTCCACCCAGTCCAAATCCATCAAACTGTGCGCCACTCACCTGCATTTTTGCCAAAGTTTTAGCCGTAGCGCGTCGGAGATCTTCCCATCTACCACCCTGCAATACGCCATAAAGCGCCTGATAATACCCCAAGTCATTACAATGCTTTAGGTGTTCTTTTAGGCTCCTTTTAGCCCAAGCTTCCGTCCGTTTCAAAGCCTCTACATTGTAGTCATAATCATCTGCCAAGCTAGTTAGTTCATCAAACGCCATATGAATATCTGCGCCAATCTGACACTGAATTTGCATTGATTCCTCTGGCCCAATAAAATCTGGCTGCCCTGTAAATGGGTCTGCAAAATCTACGCCTTTATCTGTTACATGTGCCAATCTATCCTTGTGTGCAGTATTAGTTACTGCCTTCTCTCGTTCCATTGAAACTACTTTTCCTAGCCCAGAGCCCAGAGACATCACTTGGAATCCACCACTATCCGTCAAAGTTGGCGCTCCCCAACCAGAATATTCTGCCAGTCCACCTTTATCTGCAATTTCGGCAGCTTTTCCACGCAAATGATAGCCATTAGAAAGCATTGCTTGCGCCCCTAAGCCGTGCAAATCGTCGTTACTCAAAAATTTAACCTGCCCATGCGTACCTACCACCATAAAAGCTGGTGTTTTGATATCACCATGCTCGGTATGGATTACTCCAGCTCTACCCAAAGCCCCATCAATCTTCGTAGTTATATCAAAGGAAAAAGAAGACATCTGGCTACCTTAGTTTAAACGCTTTCTGTACCTCCAAAAGTTTTTTATCAGCAACATCGTTGGCGTAAGCCTCACCCGTCTCAAATAATTCTAGCACCATCTCATCTGGAATTGCTGCCATATTCTCCTGAAAGCTCTCTAGGAATGTAGAAATCGAATGTGCCACTTTTTTCTTTAGATCACCATAGTGGGTCTCACCTTGCCAGGTAGAAATTACATCCTGCAAAGGAATATTATTCACCAGTGCTTCTATTTGCAAAAGATTAGAAATTCCCGGTTGGTTAAACATATCGTATTTAATTTTCCCCACAGAATCCGTAGTTGCCGACATAATTTTCTTGGCGGCTCGCTCTGGTGCATCCGAAAGCAGGATCTTACTGTTATCAGAATCGGTAGATTTACTCATTTTCTTCTCTGGATGGACCAAATCTCTAATCCTAATGCCTTCTCCTGTACCCATAAATTTCATCTGTGTCTCTGTGTTTTCTGGCACCGTCAAAATCTCACCATATTTATGATTAAACCGTATTGCTAGATTCCGAGTTAGCTCTAGGTGTTGGAACTGGTCTTCGCCCACCGGTATATACGATGCCGAATGTAGCAAAATATCCGCCGCCATCAGCACTGGGTAGTCAAAAATTCCCACATTAACCGATTCTTTACCTTGGCCTTTGTCTTTGTACTGAGTCATTCGGCCAAGCTCACCCATTGATGCTACGCAGTTCAAAATCCAACACATTTCACTATGAGCCGGCACATAGCTTTGGCGATAAACATGCACATTTTCATTGATTTTTAGGCCCGCCGCAATGTAATACTTGATTGAGCGCAAAATATTTTCCTGAAAATCGCCTTCCACCTCTGAAATAATAGAATGCAAATCTGGAATAAAAATATTGATATTATATTCCAAGCTATGTGCATTTGCTAGGCGCACCATTGGCAAAATTGCACCCAAAAAATTTCCAAGTGTTGGCTCACTATTTACCCTAATACCGGTTAAGATTGTCTTTTTCATATCTTTAGTCTACCACAGATTGACTTTTTTGCCTATAAATGCTAAACTTTAATTACTTGGGGCATTAGCTCATTTGGTAGAGCGCTTCCATGGCATGGAAGAGGTGAGGAGTTCGAATCTCCTATGCTCCACCAGGAAACTAGAGAACAAAATGAGACTTTGGTCTCATTTTTTCGATAGTTTGCTGGGGGAGCAGCCGGAGAGGTCGAAGACTTCTCCAACTCCACCAGGAAACTAGAGAGCAAAATGAGACTTTGGTCTCATTTTTTTAATCGCCATTTTATGTTATAATAAAACCATGATTATCACCGGTAAAAAATTCAGCAAACCTGCTATGTCTCGCGTCAAAAACGGAGATGTGATTTTGTCAAAAAACATACCGGACGAGAGAAAACGCCTAGATCTGCTCCTAGTCGAAAAATACCCTGAGTGGAATCGTGGCACACTTCAAAATTTTATCAAATCTGGCTATGTTACCGTTGACGGCAAAATCATCAAAAAGCCTAATGCCGAAATTATCATCAAAAAGTTTGAAAACGGCGAACTTATAGATCAGGATATCCAAATCGAGCTCAATATTCCTCAGAGAAAAGCCCCAGCAGACCTTGCCAAAATCAAACTCTACGAAGACGATAATGTCTTGGTTATCAATAAGCCTGCCGGCCTACTTTCTATGGCTAAAGGGGAATTTACTCTGGAATCTACTCTAGAGGATTACGGCCTGCTTGTTCACCGCTTAGATCGCGACACTTCCGGCGTCGTAATTTTGGCCAAAAACGAAGCCACCAGAAGCTTCTTGCGCAGGGAGTTTCAAGAGAGAAAAGCTCACAAAACTTATTATGCCATCGTCTGCGGACATCCCAAACTCGACGCAGCCAAAATCGATCTCCCTATCGCCAGGAATCTCAAAAAACCCACTACTTTCCTTGTTGATCCAAAGGGGAAACCTGCCGAAACTTTCTATAAAGTCCTAAAAACCAGGGAAAATCCCAAACTTTCACTCCTAGAGTTAAAACCTACCACTGGTCGCACACACCAACTTCGCGTCCACCTTAGTTATATCGGCTGTCCTATCTTGGGTGACCGCGTTTATAATCCCAAAAATCCTGCCGCGCGGCTTTTTCTTCATGCCAAAGAGCTAGAAATTACCATCCCAGGAGAAAATGGCGGAGTGCGCCAAACCTTTACTGCACCTTTACCTCCAGAATTTGAGCAGGAAATCGCCTAATGTTTTTTGAAGATACCGCTAGCATCCCCTCTCTAGCTGCAAAATCTGGTTTCACTATTTTTGTACTCGATTCTGCCGATTTTGAAACTCTAGATTCTGCTTTTTCACCCAAAAATTCGCGTTCCTTTGCCCCGGATCCCAAGGGTAAAATCACCGTCGACACCGTCCGCGAAATCATTGACTTCTGCAAAGTCAAACAAACCAAAGATTTTTTCATCGTCATTGAGTCCGCTGAAGCCCTTAACGAACAGGCCCAGAATGCTCTTCTAAAGCTTCTAGAGGAGCCAGCCAAAAATTATCATTTTGTTTTGCAGGTTAGAAATATTACCACACTTCTTCCTACTATTTTGTCTCGCGGACGGCTCTACATCAAAAAAATCGAAAATTCTCTAAAAAGCCCGGTCAAATCCAGTGAACTCGTCAAAAACTATGCCAAAAAACTTATCGCTGCAGACAGCCATACTCTGCCTTCCGTAATCAAAGAAATCACCTCTGATAAAAATTTTACCAAAAAAGACACTTCCAGAATCTTTACTTTAGAAATCGTTGGTACCGCCATTGAAATCCTCTATAAATCATATTTTGCCACCGAAAACCCCAAATTCCTCAAAAAACTTCCCAAATTACTAACGCTCTACGATAACCTCAAGCAAAATGGCCACATAAAGCTTCACCTCACTGCCGATTTATGCTAAAATAAAACATATGCTAGGTGTATTTGCTATTCTTTTACTTGGGCTATACATGGTTTTTCTGTTCCCAATTTTCAAAAAAGCACCGCAAAAATCTGAAACCGACACCAAAACCGCTACTCAGGTCAACAAACTCTGGAATATTGCTCAGGTCTCTATGCGCGAAAAGAAAACTACTCGCGCCGAAAAGGCCCTACTTGCCATCCTCAAAGTAGACGAAAAAAATGCCGCCGCCTACAACCGTCTTGGCATTCTCTACGCTAAAGGCCAAAAATTTGACGAGGCAATTGAATGTTTTGAAATCGCTCAATCGCTAGATAGCAACGCTTCATCTCTGCACAATGTTGGCCTTATCTATCTAGAAACTGGCGAATACGAAAAAGCCGCTATGGCCTTTGAGCAAGCTATCGAGCTAGAAAATGATTTACCAGCTAGGCACATTGCCCTTGCTAAGGCCCACGAAAAAATGGGGAATCGCAAAGCTGCTCTGGAGGCCCTAGAAGCCGCCTATGCCCTAGAGCCTAGTGTTAATACTTTGAGACAAATTCTAGCCATTCACGAATCTGCCGGTGACGCCGAGGCTATTGCTGCTACTACTGCTCGTATCGAGGCTAAAATCGCCGAAGATGCCAAAAACAGCGCCAGGAAGCCTCGCCCTCGTCACAATGCTTATCTTAGACGCGCCGTCTCTATGCCAAAAAGGCCAATAGCAGAAAGGCCAACATCGAGACCCGCTTCCAAAGCGTTACGATCCAAAGTCACCTCTAGCTCCGCTCCCAAGATGCGCCAAGCCGCACCTAATACTGCATCCAGAGCGCGCGCTGGCAAAGCCATGAGGCCCAAAAACACCATTCGTCGCAAGATTCAATAATTTATTATACACAAAAATGGAGCCGCGAGTCGGACTTGAACCGACGACCTGCCGCTTACAAGGCGGCTGCTCTACCAACTGAGCTATCACGGCTTATATTTGTCAATAAAATATGGTGCTGGAGGTAGGACTCGAACCTACGAAGGCCGAAGCCGAGAGATTTACAGTCTCTTGTCATTGCCACTAGACGACTCCAGCAACCTTTACCCATTATAACAAAAGAAATCCTTTTAGTAAAGCTCTTCTTACATTGACTATTTATAGATTTTATTGTAAAATATGGATATCACACAGTTCATTAAAAATATAGGGAGGAAGAGTTATGCAGGAACATATTATTTTTGCTCTGATTGGAATTTGTTTCATCTTGATGGTATTTTTACCTATCACGGATTCCATATCAAAAAAGAGGCGGTGTCTGCTATTTTTTATGACGCTTGCCACAATGATACTTATTGTCTCTAGCTGGCTCTCTGCTCTCTATAACGGAGATACTAGCACAGCTGGAACCTACATCACAAGAATAAGTAGATTCTTTAAATACGGCATGAACCCTCTTATCATTTATGTTTTTGGTCTGTATTTAGAGAATTTCTTAACCGTTGAAGGCGGACTAGAAAAGCGGCCAAACGGCCTAAAAATCGCCAATTACATCTTGACAACTGGCGGTTTTATGTTATTTTTGTCTCAATTTACTAATCTTTACTACTATTTTGACGAAAACAACATCTATCATAGGGCAAGTTGGAACTTCGTTTCTTACATTTTTCCAATCGCCGCGATTGTTGTCCTGCTTGTCACCTTGATCCAACATCGGCAAAACCTCAAGAAGCGGCTATTATTACCGCTACTACTCTTCACTATCATGCCGCCTATTTCGTCAATTTTCTACCTGTTTTCAAAAGGGGCGTCGTCACTAACCTACATTTTTATCGTGGGAATGATGGTTCTACTCTATTGTTTTTCAATACTAGACGCCAACAAGGTGATAAAAACAGCCCACCAAAAAGAGGTGGATTTGGTTAGGCAGACCACACTTGCTCTAGTAGAGGCTATTGACGCCAAAGATAGCTACACCAATGGTCATTCTAGAAGAGTAGCTGATTTCTCGGTGGCTATAGCAGAAAAAGCAGGGAAAAGCAGGGAAGAATGCGAAAAGATCCACTTGATTGCTCTCTTGCACGATGTGGGCAAGATTGGCATCCCTGATGCTATCATCAACAAGGAGGGAAAACTTACCGACGAGGAATACGCCATCATCAAAACCCACCCCAGGGTGGGAAGGGAAATCCTCTCCAAAATCAGCGCTTCACCAGAGCTTGCCATCGGTGCAAGTTTCCATCATGAACGCTATGACGGCAAAGGCTACCCCTTTGGCTTGAAGGGTGAGGAAATCCCGGAAATGGCCCGCATCATCGCCATCGCTGATACATACGACGCCATGGCTTCCAAGAGAAGCTACCGTGATGTACTTCCCGAAAGCAAGATCAAAAGCGAGATCGAAAGGGGTATCGGAACCCAATTCGACCCCCAATTCGCCAAAATCATGCTGGAGCTAATCATCTCTGGCGAAATCTACCAGCTGGAAAAACAGAGCTCTCCATAGCTCTAGTTCTCCGCCAAACATCAAGACCACCCTAAGGGGTGGTCTTTTCACTGCCAAATTTGAAGGTGGAAAAAGACACCCTAATTTACCAAGACATATATAGATTCAGTCAAAGCCCTTTCTCTGCATACTTTATTGCAAATATCGATGAGACCGAAGAACAAAATAGCAAGTGGACCAAAGAGCCTCTAAAATTACTATAGCTCTATGGCTTTAAATTTTATAGTTTTATAGCACTACAATTCTAGCGCTCTAATATCCTAACATGAGAAAACCCCCGGGCTCGAAAGCTCGGGGGTAATCCGTAAAAGAGAAGAAGTTTTGTTAAAAATTGTAATCCATTGACTTTGCAGTCAATAGATCGATTGTCATTGATCCGGCGAAGTTATTTACGCCCGTCACTGTAACCTTGCCAGCCGCATAGCTGGCTATATACGCTCCAGTTCTGGGATTTTTGGTGCCTCTTGGTGACACCTTCCGAGTAACTCCATCGAGTTTTACGGTCGGTGTACCTAAGGTTACCTTTTCGCCGCTTACACGGACCTTCTTGGCCGAGAAATTGGCCTTAGCGATGTCTACCGGTAAGATGCTAAAAGTAAACTTGTTTTTAGCAAGCACCTTCGCATCTTTCGCATAGCCTTTACCCTTCAGCGTCACGGTAAAGTAGGGCTTAACGCCTTCCTTCCCATAGCCGTCTACATTTAGATTATTCGCATATTTCAACGAATAATTCTTCTTGCTGACAGCCACACCATTACGGTAAATATTAATGGCAAGGTCCGGTGACTGCGACTTTGTAGCCTTGTTGCCAGACGCCACATGCCTTTTTCCGGTATACGACACTGACTTTATCACTCTAATATCATAGGTGTTATCACCAATGGTGATAACAGTCTGATTCTGCGAGCCGTCCGGCGTTGGTGCCGGGGTTACAGGATCTTCACTACCCTCACCAGCATACACCAGCTTGCCGTTAGCATCCCTTGTAAGGGGAACATTTGCCAGCGGCCGCCAATCATACACCATTTTGTTGTATTCTTCTTCTGTGATAGTCGGAATCTTGGATTCGTCTATCCCAGAAGTTTTGGTGTTGTCTTTTCTCGTCGCTGCTTTCTGAACAGGTACATACTTCCCGTTCTTCAGCTCGGTCTGAGAAAAGAATTCTTTTGCCGCATACTCCTCGTAGTCATACATCAACCACTCGGAGCCGTCAGTTACGAAAAACGTCCTATAAGCGTATTCACCTTTGGAATTGGTGATATATACGCTCACAGCATCATAGCCGCTGTTCGTATAAAACGCCGGCTGACTATAATGCTTGACCGAGGAGATACTTGCTGTTGCGAAATTTACAGAATCCGCAATTTCCAAAGCTTCTTTATAGCTTGCGGGGAGCCCGCTTGCTACCGGAGCTTCAGAATTTGCTTCCTCTGTCGCGTTCTCTGATATTGCAGTATTTTCCGATGTCGCAGCTGCAACATCTTCCGACACTGTTTCAAGAACGGTCGCTTCCGATACCGTTTCAGGCACTTCTGCTACAGGGGCCTCTACCGGCATCTCTACCACAGGTGTTTCTGCGGGTGCTTCCGCTGCAGGTATCTCTACTACAGGTGCTTCCGTAGGTGTTTCCACCGCAGGTGCCTCTGTTGCAGGTACTTCTGCTTCGGGTGTCTCCGTAGGTATTTCCGCTACCGGCATCTCTACCACAGGTGTTTCAGGCTGCTGAGTAACTTCAGGTTCTACTATTTCCGCTGCACCTTCCGGCACTGCAGACATAGTTTCTTCCAAAACCTCATCAGCTGAAACTTCGTCGGCCATAACGCCTGTCGGCATCATGGTCAAAGCCAAAATTGCACTCAATACTACCACAAAAAACTTTTTATTCATCATCTTTTTTCTCCTTTCACAGAGTCACCCCCAAAGGTGACAAACAATTGGTATGATTTCTTCTTCTCTTTTTTAATCTACAGAGGTGATTAATTTCTCACCTCAATACCCTCATTATAGCACAAAACGCCAAAAAAGTCAATATACGCTTAAGGTTTTTTGCGGTTTGTAAAGGGGTAAATCATCCTAAAATTCAGCTAAATCTTTACTATTTTGGCCCCTTTATGCTATAATACCTCATAATGCCTCGATAGCTCAGTCGGTAGAGCGCATCCATGGTTATCATCGACTCCTCGATAAAACATAATAAGGTTTAAACACTTAACCCTAAGAACCGCAATTGATTTCTTAGTTATTAAGTGACAGGTCACGAGCTCAAACGAGTCGCGGCTTCCTATACCCTATTATAACATAAAAATCAAAAATAGTGCGAATCTCGCCGAAAACGACAAAAATCCGCACTATTTTTAGCGATCTACTCTGATTGGGAGTAATCCGGCAAGATCCATTTGCTCTAAAGTAACGCGAGTTAGTTCGCTATTCTCGAAGCTAATTTCATATTCGCGGCCACCTTCACGAGTCGGTTTGATAAGGTTACGATCACGGAGTTTCTTGAGCTGCTGAGCGATAGCAACAGAAGTGACTTCGCGTCCCCAAAGATCTTTGATATCGTTCGCTTTAATCGTGCTCAAACGAACGGCACGACTGAGAATATTACTTTCTAGCCGAGAAATAATACCAGCCTTTTCCATACGATCCACGGACGGAAGTAGAATCTTCTTATTTACGAACTCCGCGTCGGCAAGAGATTCAGATTTCTTAATCTCATCACGGACGCCGGAAAGGAAGTATTCGCACCACTCCAAAATATGCTCATCTTTATAATCATCGGCGAGGGCCAGCATATCATAATACTTATTACGATCGCCGGCGAAAACAGCCGTAGGGTTAAACAGACGCATTTTATTTGGTACGATATAACCCTTCTTACAAAGAAGTGCGTAGGTCATAAGCCTGTCGGTACGACCATTGCCGTTACCGAATGGGTGGATCCAGACAAAACGATGGTTGGCGATCGCGATTTTAAGTAGATCATACTGCTCGCCATCGTCACTATTAATATAATCTATCAGTTCACGCATAAGATCCGGAACATCGTATGGCTCTGGTGGCTGGTGCTTCGCATTTGCGATAAAGCGAGGCTCATCGCGCCAGGCACCGGCACGCTTATCACCCTCATGAGTCAGACCACCTACTACAACCCGATGGAGCTCTTTGATGAAATCGGCCGAAATAGGCTCGTCCATTACATACTTGTCGATAAAATCTAGGCCAGAAATCAAGTTGGAGATCTCTACAATCTGCTCGTCATTCTTGTAGCTTTTATCATCACGCTTCTCGATATAAGAAGCAATCGTGGTATGGTTACCCTCAATGCGCGCAGAAGCAACAGCTTCCACTGCGTGGAGTAGGCTCTTAAGCTGCAAAAAGACGCTCTCGCTCGTGGTATTTTTGAGTGGACGATTTTTGAGATGCTCTAGCTCAAGAATGATATTTGTGAGGCCAGAGTCAAATTTAGGGGTAGGTGTATTAATCATAATAATTCTCCTATAATTATTCTACCATAAAAGGCAAATTATTTAAAGTTAAGATTTGTAATTATTTAAAGTTGAGATACTACTATAACAGGGGTAATTATTTAAAGTAGCGATTTGGCATTATTTAAAGTTGCTATGCGTGAATGACAGTATGCTTCAGACGATGAATTTGGTGTAGATCCTCATCTACGACGTGAGTATAAGTCATCGTAACTTGAATACTGGCATGGCCGAGAAGCTCTTTCACGTAAACGATATTGGCGTTGTTCCGAAGCAAATCGGTAGCAAATGAGTGACGAAGCGTATGCGGATGAATATTCTTATCTAAACCAGCCTTGATAGCCGCATTTTTAACTACCATTTGTACGACGCCGGGGTTAATTTTCTCACGACCTTTTAGTTGTTCCGAAACGAATAGAGCCGGGTACGGATCATCGCGGAGCGCAAGGTATTCGTCGATATACTTATGCGTGACAGGATCAATAAAGCAAACGCGAGGCTTATTACCTTTTCCGATGACCGTAAAGCTGTCCACTCCATCTTTGATTTGTGTACGTTCCATATTACATAGCTCTCCATTGCGAAGACCGGCACTAAACATTAAGGCAATCATAGCTCGATTTCGATAACGCTTAAACCGAGAATATCCCGGTCCTTTTTGAAACACGGCGTGGAGCATAGCTTCCACCTCTGAAACTTCTAGATAGTCGACTACGCGCGAGTCGCGTTTGGGGATGCCGACAGCTTCGGCATCTAATACCTCATAACCACGTGCCTTGAGATGCTTCAAAACGACACGAAGTTTCAAGATATAGCCACGAACCGTATTGGAAGTGCGCGTTTTTCTGAGGTCGGTTGTCCACTTACGGACTTGATCGAACTCTAATTCGGCAACCGGAATGTCGCCAAGAAACGCAACGATAGACTTCATTGCGCATTGGTTCATCTCCTCAGTTTTGGCTGATTGATTTTTGTAGACAATAACGTCCTTACGATAAAGCTCAAAAGCTTCCGAGAGAGTTAAACTTGGGGTTTTCATAAACTTTCCTTTCTGGTAGCCAAAGCCAGTTTAATCAGGAACTAACCTCAGCTAGCTCTTCTTATTTCGTTGGAAAGTAGCC
>JAFRCG010000007.1 GCA_017404515.1 Candidatus Saccharimonadota bacterium
TACCTGCGGTCTCTTTCATTTCTTCAGTACCTTCATCGTGATTCTTCAAATCTATGAAGTTACGAATGATAAGCCCAAAAGCAATGATAGAGATAAACATAATACCGTAGTAAACTAACATATGGCTTCTACCTCCTTTTTAAAGAACTTGTTGCAAAACAAATAGTGCGCGCTCCTCAACGCCCACTGAGGTGATTATACCACTATCTCTGTTACAAAGCAATCATAAGAGTTTTATTAAATCATATTTCTGAAAAAAGACAATATATGGTATAATAAGTGGTATTGGGCCCCGGTCGTTCAACGGATAGGACATATCCCCTCTAAGGATACAATGCTGGTTCGATTCCAACCCGGGGTACCAAAATCTGGAAGGGTGGCCGAGTGGTTGATGGCACTGGTCTTGAAAACCAGAGATGGAAACATCCGCAGGTTCGAATCCTGTCCCTTCCGCCAGGTTATACTAAGGAGCAAAGAAACGCGAAGCGTTTCTAGCAGACCGAAGAAAATAAAAATAGAGAGCTTGCTCTCATATTTTTATTGACTGAGGGATGCGTAGAGACGAAGTCTCTTTGCTCCGCTTTTAAACTGGGGTCTCTAAGGCTACAGGTTTATCGCTTGCGACTTTCCTGTCCCTTCCGCCAGGTTATTAGTGGTTGTGATTGTAAATCCAATCCGGGTGATATAAAATGATGCTAAGGTAACACTAGCACATTTATTTTTTAGGAGGTGACTATGAATGGATATTAGGATTATCGGCTCAACGCAACCCGGCAATGAATTACCAGTTGAAGAAGCAAAACTTTTTTCTGGGCATTCAGCAGGAATCTGCTACATGAAAGATGATTTCGATAAGATTTTGGCTGAACCGGAAGAAAAGACACTGACAAGATTCAATGGAACGGCCGGCTCTGGACACCATAGTGTATCCGGGCATGTCAGCTACAACCTGTTGATTTCTGGAATTCCAAAGATTATCGCAATGATTTTGAACAACGAAAAAGATTATAATACTTCGGAGAAGTCGGCGCGATACACAAAGATGGAAACCAGCGGGGCAGAGAAAGAACTGTACGAAAAATGGATTGAAAAATTCGAGAAGCTGATTCATGAAAGATATTCACAGCTGGACGACACAGTAACACGGAAACTTGCGCAGGAGAATGCGCGGTATTTTATCTCAGTTTTCACACCATCAACGACGATGGAATACACGGTTGATTTTCGTCAGGGAAATTATCTGATCGGCTTCTTGGAATCACCGAATTTGGCAGAAAGAATGCCGGAGGATTTTTATCAGAAGCTGAAGCCGTGGCTTGATGAAACTGCAAAGGCTTTGCGGTCCGTTCTTAACTGCGAAGAAATTCGAGACAACAAGGGCCGGGAACTTTCCCTCTTTGCAACGCGGAAACGCTCGGAATATTTTGGAGAAGTTTATTCTACGAATTATTATGGGAGTTTTGCGCAGGTGGCGCAGGCACATCGACATCGTTCACTTAACTACGAGATCACTATACCGACAAACAAGAAATTCTTTGTGCCAGCACTGATTAGAAAGGGCGACGAAGTCAAAAAAGAGTATCTTGATGATATGGCACTAGTGGCGGAGAATTATCCGCAGGGTATGATGGTTATGATCAACGAGAGGGGGATACCGGAAAACTTTATTCTGAAGTGTCACGAGAGACTTTGCGGAGCGGCGCAATGGGAAATCTGCATGCAGACAAGAAGGACGCTTGAAAAATACTGGAAAGAGGCAAGTAACTATATCATAGCCAGCACAATGTTGGAACACTACGAGAAAACAAAGTGCCAGTTTGGATATTGCACTTGCAATCGACCTTGCCCGCTTGGGCAGTCTCAGGCGTTTACGCGTGAAGTATAACCTCCAATAATTAAAGGGTCTCTTCCGAGACCCTTTATCAATGGATAAATAGCTACAAGCCTGCCTCTTACAGCATTTATCCTGTGAAAAAGCTGACCGAAGCACCCTACTATTGACTTTTTTAATTGTTTATGCTATAATAGAGGGATACAGATTCATTATGCCTTTTGGAAAAGGGAGGTGAGGCAAATGGCAGAAATGACGAACATTAAGGCGAATAATATGGATGAAGAGAGTCCCGATATCTATGTGGATGACTCTGATTCCAAGGTCGAGAAGACAGAGATACGGGAAAAGATACGGTACTTGGCAAAGACGATAAATAGCCAAGTCGAGCATCTTAGATACGACCCAATACTGAAAAGGTTGGGAAGGTATCAAATCAGGATGATGCCTAATGGGTTCTACCTAATCGGTACTGGACCGGAGACTATGTATGGATATACTATGCATAACGAGGCTGTACTCGATGCCATAGAACACAACTTACATGCGAATAGCGTATCGTCCATAGAAAAAGGAAGGGTCGTGATGGCGGTGAATGCGCTATCAATTGATCTACAGTCTTAACCGCCACATACTCGTCAACCAAAAAAGCTCCGCTTTAAACGCGGGGCTTTTTAACGCTCTCTATAAGATGTATTATATAATATAGATATGAACAAGAAACTCCAAAATATATTCAAAAAAGACGGCAAAATTTGTTACTGGGTATGGTTTTTGATTCCATTTGCCCTCTCCCAACTAATAATGATGAATCTTCCGGTTTTTGCTAGGTGGTGGCAAAATATTTTCTTTATCGCCATTCTCCCGATGTGGATTATGGCTGGACTAATTATTTGGATTACTCAGACCTACGATATAGTTACTGAAAATAAAAAATGGTGGATTATGCTCGTTTTTATTGTGGGTTTTAGTGTCTGCTTGTTTGATGGTGCCATTGGGCTATTTATCACTATGGGTGGCATCAGTACCATACTTGGATTTGTGGCTATGTTGATTGCCTGGATTATTTCCAAATCCAAAAAAAACTAAGCAGAAAAGATAATTTATTTTAGTGAAATGCCTGCTTTTGCTGCGGCTTTTTCTAGAAGCTTGTACAGGTTATCGCTTGTGGGTGCACAAGGTTTTTCGCTGAGCTTTGGAAAATACATTCCCACCTCGTCAATTGCTTCTTTGTACCTTTTGGTTAAACATTTGTTTCCGTTTTTGAATTCCCAATCTTTGCCCTCTTTTTCAGTGTCAAAATCTGGGCTAATTGGTGTTTTGCTTTCTGTTCCTGCATTTGAGGCAACCAACACCACTTGGAATTCTAGTTTTTCGTTATCCCTAATTATTTTGTGAAAGTTGCCGGTATCGGAATGATAATCTATTTTGATGTCAGAAGCATCATTTTTGAACGGAGAATCTGGCTCATCTTTTAGGACTATCGTGTCATCAATATTAATTTTGTATGGCCGAATGTGAAATCCAACAATAATGCGTTTGTCTGCGTTTTCGGGCTTTTTGGCTTCTTCACATTTTTCTTTCGAAAGCAAAGTTTTGATGAAAACTTTCCCATAGTATTGGCCTTTTGAACATACAGAAAAATCTCCATATCTAAAAAGGCTCTTATCTATTTTTCCGCTATTAAACAGATCATTAATAATTCCCTCTAGTTCGAGTTTTTGTAGTTCGAGTTTTTGGTCGTCCATATTGTTCCCTATCTAGTATTGATAATAATTTCACCAATGCCACCACTAATGTCAATACTGTGATTGCCATTACCAAGTGTGGCATTATTTTTGATTTTCTTGTCGTTGAATTCTATATCGCCAATGCCTTTGCTGACTCTGATAGTGTAGTCATCAGCTTTATTAGCTAAGCCAACACGGATGCTGCCAATACCACAGTCAAATTCCGCGTTGTTGACAGTGAGATTAGTAAAGGTTGCCTCGCCAATACCAAGTGACACATCTAGATGTTCGGCCTGGAGGCCATCTACTTTGATTTCCCCCATTCCACCGCTAATACCGGCCTTTTTGAAAACCATATCCTCTGGAACATAGATAGTGATTGTGCCGTGATGTTTCATATTAAATAAGTTAAAACCGCCTTTCTCCACCACTTCCATTTTGTTGCCATCCTGTTTTATTTCTGCTTCGTCTTCTTCTGCTTCCGCTAAGAATTTGTCACCATGCTTGATTTCTAGTTTGGAATGTGCCATAGCTACTAGGAGACATGGGCCGTCAGAATCATTACAGTTGTCTTCTAGATGAGTCTCGGCTTTGATAACTCCAGTGGCGGTCAAAACACCCAGCCCACCAAAGACGATACCGGATAATATTCCCACTACAATGAGTGCAGCAAGCCCAAGCGCAAAATATTTGATAACTTTTTGAGAGGATGTCATTTGATTTCAATACCTCCAAATACACTCATGCCGTTGACATAGATTGTGTGGCCTTTGCCGGCTTCTTTTTTCTTGTTGGAGACGCCGCCAAAGATAGAATTTGATTTGGTTTCTACAACGGCGTCTTCTGGAACTAGGATATCAATGCCGCCAAAAATAGCACTGGCATTGATCAGAACATCTTCTTTGATCTTAGCTTTTCTTAGATCTAATTTGATACCGCCAAAAACCGCATTCAGACTCTGGCCTTTGAATTCTTTGCCAGCCATATTAATATCTTGAGCGCCAAAGACGGCACCAATTTCATCGTCTTTATTAAACTTGTCGTTTAGTTTTTTAACTTGTTCATTGAATTTGTGTGAGAAAATGTTTTTGAAAATCATGATCAAGCCAATTAGAACAATAATAAGTGGCAAAATCAATTTCCAAATTAAATCAAAACTGATTACATTTTGACAAGCAAGTAGCAAAACCACGCCCACGATAATGCCGATTAGGCTGCCAGTGCGTTCTTTTTCGGTGATTAGGCTGATGGCGCACGGAATGATAATAAATAGCGTCCACCAACCGTCAAAGAATACATCAATATTAAATAATCCCAGTGCATTACCACCGAGGATTACGCCCAGTGCAACCAACACTAGCCCCCATAAGATGCTTGAGATATTTTTCATGAAGAACTCCTTATTATATCTTGATTATAGCACCGGCTACAATGACTGTCTACTTAAAAAGCGGGCGGCAAAAGATGCCGCCCTTATGTATTATAGCATGTTTTCAAAAATAATTTTTTATGCTATAATTAGGCGTAATTGTGGTACCGTAGCTCAGATGGTTAGAGCGTGGGACTCATAAGCCCAAGGTCACTGGTTCGATCCCAGTCGGTACTACCATTTTTTATGGTTTTTAGTTATAATAGAGACATGAAGAAAAAATTTGGATTCACTATTATTGAACTTGTAATTGTAATTGCGGTAGTATCTCTAGCACTAATTCTATTCTTTACGCAGAAAATTAATGTAGATGCCATGACCAGAGATGAGCGCCGTAAAACTGCCATTAATGCTATGTACTATGGATTAGAAGAAGGATTTTATATAGAAAATGGTTACTACCCAGAGACAATTTCCGAAAACAATCTAAAGGTGATTGATCCAAATTTGTTTACTGACCCAGATGGCGTAGTGCTAGGCGACACAGGGTGTAGCTACACTTACGAAGCAGCCAACTGCGAAGATGGTAAATGCAAAGAATACACCCTCAGAGCAATACTAGAAAAAGAAGATAATTACATCAAGAAAAACCGAAATAATTAATTAGTAGTTGGTTGTTCGGTACTGTTGCTAGCGGTGGTATTATTGGTACTAGGAATTGGTGCTGGCTCGATATCTTCGTCGTCGTATTCCCTGTCATCTTCTGGACGGCGATGGCGGCGCTTGGTCTTCTCTTTCTCGATGTGGACTAGGTGAGTAATAGCATCTAGCTCGTCTTTGGGAGTGTTGACATACTTGAAAGTATAGGTGGTTTCGTCGCCAACCGTAGCCATGCGGATAGTGCCAAGTTTAAAAACATAGTCTATGACATTATTCTGTTTGAAAGATACATCCTCAATAGAAAGAAGCTCGATGATGTTGACTGATTTAGAAAAAAGTGAATTGGCACAGTGGTGAATCAAGCGCTTATTAGTGACATAGAGCCGGTTGTTTTTGTAGACTTTGGTACCAACTAGAGCTGCAATGGTGATGATACCAAAAAGAATCAAAATAATTAGATAAAGGTATGACATAGCAAAACCATTAAGCGTGCCAGTGGCGCTTTTGGCTCCGCCAGTACTGAGAAAAACTAAAGCAATGAGTAGCGCCAAATATCCTACAGATGCAGCACCCCAGATAAAAATAAGGCCCAGCTTAGACCTCTGAATAGCTAGCTCGACATATTCATTTTCCTCTAGCTTAAGCTCAGGAAAATCTTTCTTACTACGAGCGTGATGAAGCTTGACTAATTCCTGTTTCATAGGCTATTCCCTTTTATTTATTATATCACATATTGAGGAAAAAGTGTAGAGTTTTATTAATGAACGGTCATTTGTTCTTTTTGAGATGTGCGATGGCTTTGGGGGTAATTCTGCGACCACGCGGTGTGCGCTCAATGAAACCAATTTGTAGCAAGTATGGCTCGTTATAATCCTCTATGGTAGTAGCCTCGTCTCCGGTAAGTGCAGCCAGAGTATTGAGGCCAACTGGGCGGTCTCCGTAATTTTCCTCCATCAGGCGAAGCAGATTGCGATCTGCTGGGTCTAGGCCAAGCTCATCAATCTCCATGAGGCTAAGCGCTTCGGTGGCGATTTTGCTATCAATAATACCATCGCCATTAACATCAGCAAAATCGCGGACGCGACGAACTAGGCGGTTGGCGATGCGGGGCGTGCGGCGAGAACGAGTAGCTAAAAGATTGACGGCATCAGGCTTAATTTGACTATCCAAAATGTTGGCAGTGCGGGAGATAATTTGCTCAATTTCTGATTCTTTGTAATATTCTAGGCGGTGGAGCATGCCAAAGCGATCTCTAAGTGGCCCCGCCAAAGAGCCGGTACGCGTAGTAGCGCCAATCACGGTAAATCTAGGTAAATCTAGACGCATGGAATGAGCGGAAGGACCTTTGCCAATAGTAATATCTAACTTAAAATCCTCCATGGCGGAATATAGTACTTCTTCTACGGCACGACGCAAGCGGTGGATTTCGTCGATAAACAGCACATCACCATCCTGAAGGTTGGTAAGAATACTAGCAAGATCTCCAGCGCGTTCAATGGCTGGGCCAGAAGTGATTTTGAGATTGGCGGACATTTCATGAGCGATAACATTAGCCATAGTAGTCTTGCCCAAACCTGGTGGGCCATATAATAATATATGATCTAGCGTGGAGCCAGGAGTGTCTTTTTCTCCGGACTCTTGGCGCTTTTTGACGGCGTCAATAGCAACTTTCAAATTGCTCTTCATGCGCTCTTGGCCGATATATTCGTCAAAAGTAAGTGGACGGAGTGATTTTTCTATCACCTCCTCTTGCGTGTCATCTTCACTAATGGTAGTGCTAACTATTCTTTCGATTCCCATTTTTTATATTATACCATCTAAGTGCGTGCTATAATGATAAAAAGGAGAAAACATGGTGCAAGAATTTAAAAAATCAAAGACTTACAAAAATTTGCAGACGGCTTTTGCAGGCGAAGCTCAAGCCCACATGAAATATTTATATTACGCAAGCAAGGCTAAAAAAGATGGTTTTGAACAGATTGGCGCAATTTTTGGAGAAACTGCCGACAATGAAAAAGAGCACGCCAAAATCTGGTTCAAATATCTCCATGATGGAGCCGTGCCAGACACCAAAGAGAATCTAAAAGATGCTATAGCTGGCGAGGAGTACGAGTGGACAGACATGTACAAAAAATTTGCCGAAGTAGCGCACGAAGAAGGATTTGAAGAAATCGCCCAGAAGTTTGAGGGTGTCGGCGCAATCGAAAAAGAGCATGAGGCACGCTATGCTAAATTACTAAAAAATGTGGAAGATGATATTGTCTTTAAGAGCGACAAAGTGACTGTTTGGAAATGCCGCAACTGTGGGCATATTTATGTTGGAGAAGAAGCACCAGAAGTTTGTCCAGTTTGTTTACATCCGCAAGCATTCTTTGAAATACGTGCTGAAAATTACTAATTATTTCTTGAGCGCCAACTTGATGCGTTCTTCGACTGGTAGTGACGAATCGACACCAGATAGCGCATCGGTAGCTTCTTTGAGTGGGAAGCCAAGAGCCATGAGTGCATCTAGAGCTTCGTCGTTACTATCGATTTTGGCAGCGCCAACCACGGTGGCCTCACCGTATTTGGATGGCAAACCAACTTTGTCTTTGAGGTCAACAATCACACGCTCGGCGGATTTTTTGCCAACGCCTGAGGCTTTGGCAATATAGCTTGCATCGCCATTGGCAATGGCATTTCTAACATCTTCTGGCGCGCCAAGAGACAAAATGGCAATTCCGGCTTTGGGACCAACGCCATTAACAGAAATTAGAAGTTCAAAGATTTTTTTGGCGGCTAGCGTAGAAAAACCATATAGCTCTTCTGATGTCTCGCTGATTTTGTGATAAGTATAAAATTTCTTTTTGTCACTTAAATTAACTTCGTCAAAATCGAGACTAGTGAGAGCAATTTCGTAGCCAACGCCACTAACATCAACAATGACGGAATTACTAAATTTTTCGGCAATAGTTCCTTCTATGTGTGCAATCATAATTAGATTATAGCATACACAATCATTTTACTTTGGAGAATAAATCATTATAATAATAGGTATGAGCAAAAAACTAACAGCTAGTTTTATCAACAAGCTAGATCCCAAGAATGTAATCTATGCAGAATACGCACATTCTGGAGCCATGGGGAATGTTGGTGGAATGATGTTTTATGTCCTAGAAGACGGCAATTTGAATCTCTACGAAACCAATGTTTTTAAACACCAGGCTGATTATGAAGCCGGATGCGAGTTTCTGCAAAAAAATGAAGATTTGTTCTGTAAAATGAATGGTGGATTTGGGAATTTGGTGTTTGTACTGGCAGACAGTAAGCTGGAGGACGATCCTAATAGTAGCCATCTAGTCTACAAAAAAGACGGTAAAAGACACTGTATTGAATCTTCTGTGCTGGGAGTTTATATGCGCATTCACGAACAAGCAGTGACGCTTTCTAGCTTCCCTAAAGCCAAACAACATGTGCGTTTATTAGAGCAAGGGAAAGGTAAAAAAGAAGCAATATTCAAATCTTTTGATGAAAATAAGCTTCGCAAAATTGCTGGCAAGAGTCTTGATGATTTTAGGTTTTTGAAAGCAGTGTTTGAGTTTTTGAACGATATTTATATGCAGCCACTGCTGACAGTTCCTTACCTTTCTTCAAATAATTGGGAAGACGCAATAAACTACATCATGATAGAAAATAATGAAGCGTTTAATTTTGGCGCGAATATGGAAATATGTGGCAAAGAAGCACTGTGGGGCTACCGGCTAAAATATGCTATAGAAAAGCTCGGGTTTTATCCGTTTTTCAATATCGTAGATGATTTTGTGCTAGAAAAAAATCCCGCTAAAGATCGGTCACATTTGCTAGATATTTTGGACGAGGCCGCTGGTGAAAAAATCGAGAAAAAATTTTCCAAAATAGAAGTCATTAATCCAAAAATCAATTTGCAAGAAGAATTTGATTTTAACTATCCAAGGCTGGTGAGATACACCATCAGCGAAGATGAAGAAATTATCAAAAGCATTATTCAGCGTAAATATAATGATATAAAAACTACCTATTATTTTAAAAATTATCTGCATTTTAAGGACGAAAAAGCATTGGCAAAAATAGTGCCGGCAGCGTTTTTTGTTATAGCAACTACTGACGATGCACGGGCGTTTTTGGCGGCTGGTAATGTAATAAATGCAGCTTGGGTGTATATTACTGATCCAAAAGAAGAAAGAGAATATCAAAAAATAATTTACAAAGCTTTTTGGGATAGAGTCAAAAGTCTGTGGCCAATTGATAACTATGAACTATTTACTTTCAAAAACAAAGATTTGGAGGAAATTTTTGAAGATTCTGTTGGCTGGTTAAAGAGCATTGACATCTTGGAAGAGCTAAACCCTGTACTTAATAATTCTGTCCGTGAATTTGAAAAGAGAGAGTGTTACAATCCAGACAAAGCGAAAAGAAAATTGATTAATGACTTAGCAGATATAAAAACACTAGACAAGGCCGATACAGTACTGGATGGAATTTTCTCTGGAAAATCCGAAGTAGATGATACTTTGTGGTTGCTAGAAAGAATTTTACTAAACTATAAGCCGGAAAAAGTTGGCGCGCATATAATTCGTAGAACCACCAAAGAATACCGTGGAGAAATGCCGATTTATATGTTTACAGCGGCTTGTGAAGGCGCAACAAACAAAGACGAGTTGCCGGAGTTGGAAAAGTTTGGTAAAAAACTAATAGCTGCTGACGAAAGCAAAAAAATAATTCAAGCCGCGATGAAAGCCGCCGAAAAAAATGTGGCTATCGCTGAATTTCAACGCAAAACTCTGAAAAACTTCAAAAAGGAATTTGTGATTTGCGCAAAGTATGAGGACGAAAAAAAACATGAGAATTCTAGGCATTGATCCAGGTACGGGAATTTGTGGGTTTGGTGTAATTGATGCAGATCATGGCAAGGCAAAATTGGTAGACGCCGGCGTGATTTCTACACCACCACATACACCATTGCCAGAGCGCCTAGAAGATATTTATAATTCCCTGCACGAAATCATCAAACAAACTAAGCCAGATACGGTTAGCATTGAAAAACTATTTTTCATGCAAAATATTACCACTGGTATTTCCGTAGCAGAAGCAAGAGGAGTTTGCATACTAGTAGCAAAACAATCCAAGCTGCCGATTTTTGAATATTCGCCAAACGAAATCAAAATTACCATGACTGGATACGGACATGCCGACAAAAAGCAAATGCAAGAAATGGTGAGAAAATATTTGAAACTAGAAAGTGTACCAAAACCCGATGATGCTGCCGATGCGTTAGCGGCAGCAATTTGCCATTCTTTGACACATAAAGTAGGTGCTTAAAAGCTACACACCTGACATATATATTATCTATTCATGTATTTGACTAAGGTATTTCTTAGGTCTTTTACTGGGATAACAAATGGATCCTTGATGGTAGCCGGAGCAATGGCGTGGGTAAATCCGAGTTTTTTGGCTTCAGAGATTCTCTGGTCTGGACGGAACGCAGAGCGAACTTCCCCGCCAAGTCCAACTTCGCCAAAGACAACATATTTTTCTGATAATTTGCGCTTGGCAAGAGCCGAAGCAATAGCTAGACAGACTGCTAAATCTGCGGCTGCATCTTGTAGCCTAATACCACCGACTACATTAATAAAGACATCTTTGTCACTTAGCTTGAGCCTGGTGCGACGCTCAATAACAGCAATCAGAAGATTTAGTCTGTTGATATCAAAGCCAGAGCAAGTGCGTTTGGGATAGCCAAAATTAGTGTCCGTAACTAAGGCTTGGATTTCTACTAGAATAGGTCTGGTGCCCTCCACTGTAGAAAGAATAATTGAGCCGTCAGTATTTTGTCTTTCTGCAAGCAAGGCAGCGGATGGATTTTGGACTTCGGCTAGACCGTCTTCGTTCATTTCAAAAATGGAAACTTCCGTGGTGGAGCCAAAACGATTTTTGATGGCACGGACAGTTTTGAACCCACCATAACGATCGCCCTCAAAATTGATAACAACATCTACCAAGTGCTCCAAAACTTTTGGCCCGGCAAGAGAACCGTCTTTAGTAACATGACCAACAATCACTACGGCGGTATCGGTCATTTTGGCAGCACGAATAATCAAATTGCCGCAATTAGTTACCTGTGAGACGGTGCCTGGAGCAGAAGTTAATTCATTCATGGAAAGCGTCTGGATGGAGTCAATCACGACAAATTTGAATTCGCCAGATTCTATAGTTTTGGCGATATCATTGCCAGATGTAGAAGAAGCAAAATTGAGCATTTCTGA
Source organism: Candidatus Saccharimonadota bacterium (assembly GCA_017404515.1). GTDB lineage: Bacteria > Patescibacteriota > Saccharimonadia > Saccharimonadales > Saccharimonadaceae > Nanosyncoccus. The sequence continues at coordinate 11,872 of JAFRCG010000007.1, forward strand.
TTCTGCGCCTAGACGCCTAGCGCGCAGCTTGACTTGACCGGCTGATTCCTCGCCGGAAATATAGAGCACAGAATAATCATTGGAAATTTCTGCACAAATTTGCATTAAAAGTGTAGATTTACCAATGCCTGGTTGCCCAGTAAGTAAGGAAACTGAGCCAGCCAAGAAGCCTCCGCCAAGCACGGCGTCAAGATCTTTGAACCCAGTAGATAGCCTAGCCTTGGAATCTGAAGGGATAATATCATTGATGGAGACATAGTCTAAAACTTTGCCAGAAATCTGCCCTCTGGCAATGGCAGATTTTGCGCCGGAATCATCTACTGGCGCTTGCTCTACCAGGGTGTTCCATTCGTCACAGTTTTCGCATTTGCCAGACCATTTAGAAAAACTTGCCCCGCAATTGCTACAGACATAAGTTGATTTAGATTTTGCCACCAAGTACCTCGCTTACTATGGTTATTTGATTATTTAATAATTGAATCTATTATACCATATTCCTTAGCTTCTTCGGCGGACATCCAATTATCACGATCCATATCTTTTTCTACCTGCTTGGTGGACTTTCCAGTGTTTTTGGCAAGCATTTCAATCAAAAGCTGTTTTAGGTATAGGCCTTCTTTTAGCTCAATTTCTTGGTCAGTGACCTTGCTTTGACCGGAAGCGTATGATGGTTGATGAATCATAATTCTAGAATTTGGAAGTACAAAGCGTTTGCCCTTGGTGCCACTAGAAAGCAACATTGCACCCATGCTGGCCTGCAAGCCAATACCAATAGTCTGAACATCTGGCTCTACATAATTGATGGTATCAATAATAGCCAGGCCATCATAAACGCTACCCCCAGGAGAATTAATGTAGAGTTTGATGTCTTTTTTGGGATCTTCGTGTGCTAAAAATAGCAACTGAGCAATTACCAAATTGGCCGTGTGGGGATTAACATCTTCTCCCAAAAACACGATGCGGTCTGTCAAAAGCCTAGAATATATATCATAGGCACGCTCGCCTTTGGCAGTTTCTTCCACTACGGTAGGAACGAGATAGTCGTTAGTTTTCTTGGTTGTATTATTTTTCATAAAATCCTTTCTTTTATTATTCAACTTTCTTTTCGATTTCCGAATTTGAATTAATGGTTTTTTCTAACATTTCTCCACGCAAAACATTTTCGTTGTATTCAACTACGATATCGTTATAATCTACAATTAAATTGTTTAAATCGTCAAACAAATCTGACACTTGGGATTGCTCAAGTAAAAGCAAATTTCTGGCAGCATAAAACGCAGTGTCGGTGATAAAACAGCCCATGGTATCTGCACATTTATTAAATTCATCGATTTTGGCAGAAAGCTCCTCGGCTAGGCGATAGTATTCGGCAGTTTTCGATTCTATCTCGGCATCTAGTTTTTCTAGCTCGGCAGACAAAGATTCGATTTCCCGTGTAAGCTCACGGAAAGGCTCGATGTAGCTATTGTAATAGTCTACTATCAAATCTTGATTGGTGAAATATTTAGCATAGTGCTCTTCTAGTTCTTTTGGAAGATCCGTAATTTCGGTGCCAATACGGGAATGGAGCTCATCAATACGATCAAATTCGGAGTAAGTTTCTAGGTCATCCGACAATGAATCATGGTAGAGATCGTCATTGTAAACAGAATTTAGGAGTTTAGAAATGCGGCCTTTTTCGGAGTTATCCATTCTTTCCCAAACCGCATGTAATAGTTCGTGTGCGGATGTGGACTCTACTATACCCGTCAAATCATTAGATTGTATATTATAAATATAAATATGGTTGCCGACATAGCAGCCAAGAACTGAGACTTCTTGATTATGAGACTTGCAATGCTCATTAAAATTTTCACGATCTTCTAGGGCAGGAGCAGTGGCTTCAAAAATAATTTTACCGCTGCCTGTCAGTGCAAGTTTGTTTTCTACACTGGCTATTTCTGCGCTAGGATGAAAAGACCATGTGGAAATAATATCAAAAATTACAGTGCGGTTAAACCAAAATGCAAGACCTAAGGCAACAAAAACTGCCACAATGATGGGGATAATAATTTTTAATTTGTTGCCACTTCTAAACATGGGTTATTCCTTTTCTACAACCAATTTAAGTTCGTTTTTGACAAGGTCTATTTTAACAATATCGCCGGCAGAAAGCTTTCCAGAAATAATCGCATCAGAAATCAAAGATTCTACATTGTCTTCAATGGCGCGTCTTAGAGGTCTGGCACCATTTTTAGGATCATAACCAATGTCGATAAGCCAAGCTTTGGCTTTGTCAGAAATCTTGATACCAAGAGATTTGGAAGCTAGGCGTTTTCTGAGATTTTCAATAAGGGTGTCAAAAATTTGCTCTACCTCGTGCCTGGTTAGAGAATGGAAGACAAGCACTGCATCCAAACGATTAATCAGCTCTGGGCGCATAGCCTTTTTGAGTGCGCGCATCGCCGCTTCTTTTTGGCGCTCGTATTCAGCCTCGCGCTCTTTCTTGGTGGATTTGAGATGGCCAGAAAAACCAAAATCATCATCGCTATACATGGCCTCGGAGCCGAGGTTGGAAGTGAGAATAATAACTGTATTGTTAAATTTGACTTTATTTCCCTGCCCGTCAGTAAGTACGCCGTCTTCTAAAATCTGTAGAAGAAGATTAAACACATCTGGATGAGCTTTCTCGATTTCATCAAATAAAACTACGGAGTATGGCCTGCGGCGAATAGCCTCGGTGAGTTTACCGCCATCGTCGTAGCCGATGTAGCCAGCTGGTGCACCTACTAGGCGTGAAACATTGTGTTTTTCGCCAAATTCAGACATGTCGATTTTGATGAGAGCGTTTTCGCCACCAAAGACTTCTCTGGCAATAACGCGAGCTAGCTCGGTTTTGCCAACGCCAGTAGGTCCCATAAATATAAACGAGCCAATTGGGCGATTAGCATTGGCAATACCAGAACGCCCACGGCGAATAGCTTTGGCGACTGCATGCACAGCCTCGTCTTGGCCGATGATAGCTTTGTCTATGTGATCTTCTAGGTGTAGCAAAAGCTCTAGCTCGGATCCATGAACCTTAGAAACTGGAATGCCAGTCTTAAGAGAGATAGCTTTGGCTAAGTGCTCTTCGGTTAGAGTTGGAGTTTTGTTTTCGCCAACTCCAGATTTTTCTAGTTTCTTAATTTCGTCCTTCAATTTGGCTAAACGAGTTTTGTATAGTGCAGCTTTTTCAAAATCTTCTGACTCTGCAGCAGCTTCAACTTTTTCTTCCAAATCTTTCTTTTCGATTTGGAGCTTTTTGTATTTACTGCCACCTTTTTTGTCTTCTGCAACTTTGGCAATGGCGGAAGCTTCATCAATCACATCAATAACTTTGTCTGGCATGAATCGATCATTGATATATCTGCTGCTCATAGTGATGGCAGTTTCCAAAATTTGGTCTGGGATGATGACATTATGATGCTTTTCGTAGTGTTTTTTGATGCCTTTTAGAATCCGCAAAGTGACAGCATCACTTGGTTCTTCTACCATCACAGTCTGGAAACGACGAGAAAGAGCTTTGTCTTTTTCGATGTTTTTGCGATATTCATCCAAGGTAGTTGCGCCAATTAGATGAATCTCTCCACGAGCAAGTGCAGGTTTCAAAATATTAGCGGCATCCATAGTGCCATCTGAACCACTACCAGCGCCGGAAAGTAAATGCAGCTCATCGATAAATAGAATAATTGATGGGTCGCTCTGAGCCTCGTCAATTACGCCTTTGATACGCTCTTCAAATTCTCCGCGGAACTTGGTGCCGGCCACCATTGATGACAAATCTATTTGATAGATACGCTTGCCAATCAAAAGTCCTGGGACTTCGTTTTTGACAATCTTAGAGGCTAGGCCCTCTATAATGGCGGTCTTGCCTACGCCGGCCTCGCCAATTAAAACTGGATTGGATTTGGTGCGGCGACAAAGAACGGTGATAGTGCGATCTATTTCTTTGTCTCTGCCAATGACAGTATCAAGTTTGCCATCGCGAGCAAGGGCAGTCAAATCCTGACCATAGCGAGAAAGCCATTTGAATTTATTTTTGTTAATATATTTATCTTTTTCCTTAGACTTTTTGGCAGATTCTGCTTGCTTTTCTGCTAGCTCTTCGATGCTATTCATCATTGCGTGAATATCAACTTTTAGGCTAGTAAGAATGAGTGCGGCACGAGAATTAGGCTGGCTAACAAGTGCATAGAGAATATGCTCTGTGCCAATTACTTCTATACCGTAATCGCGAGCAAAACTAGAGGCAATACGCAAAGTGAGAACTGCAGATTCCGAAAGCGACATCATAGCCATTTGGGAGCCTGGGACTTCTACGGCGGTTTGATTCATTTGTTTTTCAACATCAGAGAGTTCTATGCCTTCATCTGCTAAAATATGTGCGCCAGTAGAGGCGTCCATATCCAAAATACCTAAAAGTAAGTGTTCGGTGCTCATGTAGCCATTGTTATATCTCTTGCTGAACATATCTGCTTTTTGGATAGCAAAACGAGCGTTTTCAGACAAATGGCTCATTATTTCATTAAATTCATCTTGCATACTCTTATGATAGCAAATTAGCACTCGCGTGTCAAGAGTGCTAATTTCAATTCAAATTGGTGCGGGTAGAGGGAGTCGAACCCTCGTTTCATCCTTGGGAAGGATACATAATAGCCGTTATACGATACCCGCGATGGGTATATTATACCACAATTTATTCTACAGAGGTATCTAGTAATTCTTCTGCCTCATTGTCGGAGGTTGGGATTTCGATATATTCCTCTATGCGATTCTCCTCACGGACATTTTTGAGGCGGTTATCAAATTCTGTGAATGGGATTTTGAGAGAGTCGTAATTGACCTTGGCGTCAGACTTGTCGTTGAGTCGGACAATATAATATGCATCTCCGCTGAGAGAAACAAAGATATCGCTGATCTGCCCAGGTGTCATTTCGTATGCTTTGCTAGCGCGTCCGCCATCAATATTCATCACATCTACCAACCCGCCAGTAGACTCCATTTCTATACCTAGTTCTTCGGATACCGCCTTAAAATCTCCACCGTTTTGTTTGAGTTTTTCTAGTGCGGACTCGGCTTTTTTGGTAGCAGCAGTATCAATTTTCTTTGCCACTTCTACTTCTACCAGTGACAAATACAACATTCGACGATATTCTGCTTCGGTTAAATTGAAATTATCTTTGAGGACTTTTAGGAAGCTTTCTTTGTTGCGGTCTGCGCCACCTACTTTGCGATGGTTATCAAAAGATTCATCAATCATGCTGTCTGTAACATTTACATCAAGCTGTCTGGCCAGCTTTTGGGCATAAGTGTAATTTTCTGCTTTGTCTAGAGCTACGCGTTTGTAGGCATTTTTGACAGTCTCTTCGTCCTTGCCTTCGATGGAAAGGGTGCCGTTTTGCTGCTCGATAGGTGTTACACTGCTGCGATAAATCAGTAGATAATCGCTGTAGCGGACATTTTCGCCGTCTATTTTGGCAACAGAAATCGGCAGGACGGTGGTCAAACGATACAAAATATCACTAGTGCTCTGAGATTTGTATAGTGCATACCAGCCCAAAACACCAGAAAGTATTAATGCAACCACGGCAATGACAATAGTAATAATTACCAAACGGTGTTTTGCAAATTGCATTGGATATTTGAACTTGCGACCCTGTGCTAGAATCTGCTCGCGACGATCATCAAGCTTTTCACGCTCGGTCTTGTGCTCGTCTTTTTTTCCAAATTTTGGCAACTTGTTTTTGATGCCGCCATCTTCTTTACTCATTTTCTGCCTCCATTGCTATATTTTGTAATTTATTATGGATACGAGTTGGATTTGGGACTTTGGAAATCACTAAGTCTCCTACATTGGTTTGAATAAGAATTATACCATAACCACAAATTCCGGCAATCATACCTGGGGTACTCACCGAAATACTTTGGATCTTGTCTAGTCCTAGATCTACAACATTTTTTTTGAATAGGCCTTTTTGATTAATTTGGCGAATGCGTTTGTTGGTGACAATGTAAAATGAAAAATACCAAAGCATATAGGCATACCCAAGGCCAAAAAGACCAACAACGATAGCGCCAATAAATACCCAAAACATCCTGCTATCATTTGGCCAGGCGATCATTGGAATTATACCTAACCCAATCATAAAAATAAGAAAAAATATTCCCTTGTTGATGGTAGAGATGTGCCTACGAAAAATAAACTGTACTTCTTCCCCTTCGCGTTGACCATCAAATGATAATTTAGACATATATAAATATTATACCATGTTAAGTTTTGTTCATGGTTAAATTATGTAATATATTATGTTATAATATAGATTGATGGCTCCGTAGCTCAATGGATAGAGCAGCTCCGTCCTAAGGAGAAGGTTGTGCGTTCGACTCGCGCCGGGGCTACCATTTTTTGTTTTTAGTGTTATTCATACCTTATATTGCATGTCAAAATATGGTATAATTACAGATATGAGTTTAAAGATTGGAATCTTGTATTTTTAAACCAACCTATTTCTTTTATCCCGTTTTCAGTTAAGATCCATCTACCAAAACCAAAATGGAAGAACATAAACATTCCTTTGCGCTAATTTGATATAATATAAATATCGAAGCACTCACACGGCGCCGAAGGTACCTACCGCGAGAGCTTCTTTTTTATGCTACAATATAGATATGAAAACTGCGAAAACAACTGGTTACTTTAAAATTTTGAGCGCGGATTTTCCGGAATGGCTAAACGCCTACATCAATACAAAAGAGCTCCAAACTCAAAAGCATATCAGCACCACCTGTGGCACATTGTATACTGACTTATTTGATAGCGATATTTTTTATTCTAGCTTGGACCACTCCACTGCGGTTGCACTAATTGTCTGGCATTTTACTCATGATAAAAAACAAACTCTTGCGGGGTTGTTTCATGACATTTCAACTCCTGCCTTCAAACACTGCGTAGATTTTATGAACGGAGATTATCTAAAACAGGAATCTACAGAAGACTTAACTACCGATTTTATTAAAAAATCTCAGGATGTACTGGATTTACTTAGAGAAGATGATATCAAAATTGCAGAAATCGACAATTACCATATCTATCCAATCGCCGACAACGACACACCAAAATTATCGGCAGATAGACTAGAGTATTCATTATCTAATGCATTATTCACCTATAAACTGTTAGATTTAGAAGAGATTAGAGAAATATACAACGATATAGAAATCGAGCGAAACGAATCAGGAGAGTCAGAGCTAGGATTCAAAACTAAATCCATCGCTAGAAAGTTTGTCCAAGTTACTAGCAAAATGTCAGTTGTCTACCGCGATGATAGGCATAGATTCTCCATGCAGTTTGTTGCAGATATATTAAAAGGGCTAAAAGAAAGCGGTGAAATAACAATAGAAGAATTATACGATAAAAAAGAGTCTGATATTATTGAGATAATTGAAAAATCAAAATACAAAGATGCCTGGAACATCTGGAAAAAAGCTAAGAAAATCAATATTTCAAAAACTAAACCCGAGGATGTTTACTATATTCATCAAAAATCCAAAGTACGATATATCGACCCACTTTGTAACGGCGAGCGTATGTCTAAAATTTGCAAAATAGCCAAAAATGCCATAGACAAAAACCTTTCCTACGATATGAGCGACTATGTCTATCTAGATTTTAAACTCGAAAAATGATATAATTATATTTATAATAACAGATATCACAGGTTGGTTATGAATTTAAAGATTGGAATCGTTGGCCTGCCAAATGTTGGCAAGTCTACATTGTTTAACGCTTTGACAAATGCTGGCGCACTCGCTGCCAACTATCCTTTTGCTACCATTGAGCCAAATGTTGGAATTGTGCCGGTCCCGGACGAAAGGCTAGATGTGCTAGCCAAAATGTATGAGACCGAAAAAGTGGTTCCGGCCACGGTAGAATTTGTTGATATTGCTGGCCTGGTTGCTGGAGCCAGCAAAGGCGAGGGCCTTGGCAATAAATTCCTGGCCCATATTCGAGAATGTCAAGCTATTTGCCATGTAGTGCGCGCCTTTAAAGATGATGACATTGTACGCGCTGACAACAAGATTGAGGAAGACATTGTAGGTCAGGCTAAGGACGATATCGACATTATCAATCTGGAGCTTCAACTTGCTGATGACGAAACAAAAGAAAAAATCGCAGCCAAACGCAAAAAAGATCCAGCCGATGAGAATATCCCGTATCTAACCGACAAACCAGTGATCTATATGTTCAATGTGGATGAAAACGGACTGACTGACGAGAATTTAAAATCCAAATTAAAAGCATTGGTATCTCCGGCCCAAGCAATTTTTGTCAATGCAAAATTGGAAGAAGAAATGTCTGGCATGAATAGAGCCGAGCGCAAGGAATTTTTGGAAAGCTACGGCGTAAAAAATGATGCTCTTGGAGAACTAATCAAAGCAGCTTATGAAACATTGGGGCTTCAGAGTTTCTTAACTGCTGGCAAAAAAGAAGTGCGTGCCTGGACTATCAAGCAAGGTGCTACTGCACCGGAAGCTGCTGGCACAATACATACTGATTTTGAACGAGGTTTTATCGCGGCACAAGTTTGCAAATACGAAGATCTCTCTAATTTGGGTGGAGAAAAAGCCGTCCGCGAAGCTGGACTAATGCGCACAGAAGGTAAAACTTATGTGATGCAAGACGGCGATGTAGTAGAATTTAAGTTTAATGTTTAAATTGTGAGTTATAAAGTTCGGCATAGAAGCCATTTTTGGCAAGTAACTTTTGATGTGTGCCAGTTTCGACAATATTGCCATCTTTCATTACAAGGATGAGATCAGCATTTTTGATGGTGGAAAGGCGATGCGCAATGATAAACGAAGTGCGGCCAGTCATTAGTTTATCCATGGCTTTTTGGACTAGCTCTTCAGTGCGGGTATCAACATTGGAAGTAGCCTCGTCTAGAATTAGAAATGGTGCGTCTTTGATCATGCCACGAGCAATAGTAATGAGCTGACGCTGGCCAGCAGAAACTGAATCGTTATCGGAAATCTTGCTATTGATACCTTTTGGTAAGGTTTTGATGAAGTGCGTTAAGCCAACGGTGTCGCAAACTTTGTTTATTTCTGCATCAGAAACATGAGTGTGATTATATATAATATTGTCCTTTAGTGAGCCAGAAAACAGCCAAGTATCCTGCAAAACCATAGTAAATAACTCATGTATGTTTTCGCGCGATAAATCATGAATGGAAATTCCGTCAATTAGAATATCGCCAGAATTTATATCATAAAATTTCATGAGAAGATTTACCATGGTGGTCTTGCCGGCGCCAGTTGGACCAACGATAGCGATTTTTTGACCAGGAAGAGCCTTGGCTGAGAAATCTTTGATGATGATTTTGTCATCGGTATAGCCAAAATGGACATTTTTGAATTCGATTTCTCCTTTTGCTTTGTCTCTTACTAAGTATGCTGGCGCGGTTTCTTTTGGCATTTCTTTTTCGTCTAGGAATTCAAAGACGCGTTCTGCCGCAGCGGCAGATGATTGGAGTAGATTAAGCGATTGAGCGATCTGCGTAAGTGGTCTAGTGAACATCCTGACATAAACTATAAATGCAACAATTACACCAAAAGTAATGGCGTGGTGCGTTACTAAAATCGCGCCCACTACACAGACTGCCACATAGCCAAGGTTGCCAATGAAATGCATCATTGGTGGCATCAAGCCGGACAAAAACTGGCTTTTGCGGTTGGCATCGTAGACTCTCTTGTTTAGATAATCAAATTCTTTGCTGGCTTCTGCTTTGGCGTTATATACTCTGACTACATTTAGTCCGGAATATATTTCTTCGATGTGGGAATTGATTTTACCCAATTCTTTTTGGCGCATAGAGAAATATTTTTGAGAACGAGAAAGAACTATTGCCACAAAGAAAAGTCCAAGCACACCAGAAACAATTGCAGTAATTGCTAATATTGGACTAGTGACAAACATCATCACGGCAACACCTACAAGCATCAAGATATTTACCACGATTGAAGCAAGCGAATCTGAAAGGCTCTGGGCCAATGTGTCAACATCATTGGTAACGCGTGAAAGCGTGTCGCCAATTTGGTTTTTGTCGAAAAACTTGAGTGGCAGACGATTAATCTTTTTGGAAATGCGAGTGCGGAGATCTCTAGCAAAACCGTTAGCGACATCCGTCATCAAGAAAGATTCAATAATTTCAAAAATGGTGCTGATAATATAGAGCACGACAATTATTAGAACAAATTTCCATACTGCAGAAAAATCGATTTTGTTAGCTAGCCCTGCAGAAATTGTATCGGTTAAATCGGAGAGGAAGCTTGGACTAATAATTGCAATTATCGTACTCAAAATCGCTACGGTAGTAGAAATAATAATCTTTACACGGTATTTTTTGAGTTCTTTGATTAGCCTTGTGATGGCGGCGCCAAAGTTTTTGCTTTTTTCTGGAACGCCTCTATTTGGACCTGGCATATTATTTACCCTCCAATTCTGATTCTGCAAGCTGCGATTTGGCAATTTCTAAATAAACTGGACAGGATTTTAGAAGCTCGTGGTGTGTGCCCTTGCCAACACATTTGCCTTGGTCTAGTACTATGATTTGATCAGCATTCATGATAGTGCCAATGCGCTGCGCAACAATCAAAACTGTGGCACCTTTTGCGTGCTTTTTTAACGCCTGCCTGAGATCGGCATCAGTTTTGTAATCCAATGCCGAGAAAGAATCATCAAAAATGTAAATTTCTGGGTCTCTAGCAATGGCACGAGCAATACTCAGGCGCTGTTTCTGTCCGCCAGAAATATTAGTGCCACTTTGAGCAATGTGTGCGTCGTATTTTTTGTCCATTTTTTCCACAAAATTAGTTCCCTGTGCAACCTTGATAGCTTCTTTTATAACCTTTTCTGATTTTTTCCCTTTTCCATTATCACCAAAAGCAACATTGCTCTTAACAGTCCCGCCAAACAAAACTGCTTTTTGCGAAACATAGCCAAGTTTATTATATAGACTTTCAAAAGTGTAATCTTTGACATTAATACCGTCCACCAAAACTTCTCCGGAAGTAGCATCATAAAATCTAGGAATGAGGTTAATGAGCGTAGATTTGCCAGAGCCAGTCGAGCCAATAAAGGCAACTGTTTGACCTTTTTCCGCCTTGAAGGAAATATTGTTCAGCAAGGACTCTTCGGCGTCTGGATATTTGAAACTAACATTTTTGAATTCTACAGTGCCAGTTTCGGTGGTGGCTACGACATTTCTTTCGCCTTCTTTTAGTGTGATTTCAGTGTCTAAAACTTCATTGATACGAGCAGCAGAAACTTGTGCACGCGGCACCATCATGAAGACAATGGCTAGCATCAAAAATGACATAATTACCTGCATGGCATAGGAAGAAAAAACTACCATGTTAGAAAATAATAATAATTTTTCTTGAGCGTCTGTGGCACCGTCAATGAGAAATGCACCGACAAAATAAATTATAACTGTCACCATTTGCATGATAAAAAACATGATCGGTGAAAAAACCGAAAGTGCTTTTTGGCTAAAAATTTGTGTATTGGTTAGATCGTCATTCCCTTTTTCGAATTTCTTTTCTTGGTATTTTTCTGCATTGAAAGCGCGTACCACGCGGATACCAGTAAGATTTTCCCTCACAACAAGGTTTAGCCTGTCTGTTAATTTTTGGATAATTTTAAAACGCGGAATTACAATTGCCATTAGGGTAATTACCAGTGCTAGCAAAATTACAACTGCAGCACCAGTCACTGCGCTCCACTCCCAAGATTTGTCTAGGATTTTGATAATTGCCCAAACAGCCGTGATTGGCGCCTTGATCATCATTTGAAGTCCCATCACAATTAGCATTTGTACCTGCGTAATGTCGTTGGTGGTCCTAGTGATTAATGAGGCAATGGAAAAACGATTGATTTCTGCCATGCTTAAATTTTCTACTTTGCTGAACAACCGTTTTCTGAGGCGCATGGAAAAACTGGCGGAAATATTAGCAATAAGATACCCTACAAACATTGCAGAAGCCATGCTGCCAAATGCGCAAAGCAGCATCTTGGAGCCGCTAGCCAAAATTTCTGAAACTTCTGGATTTTCCGTGTTGATTAGCTGCGTGATTTCTGACATGTATTCTGGAAGTCTGAGATCTAGAAAAACTTGGAAACAAATTAGTGCTAGCACCACAACGACTAGAAAAATATCTTTTTGGGGAAAGTTTTTCAAGAGTTTGAACATAGTGTATATTATATGTCTTTTTGAGGGGTTATTCAAGGGTGAACCATTTGTCTAGGTGGAAATCCTTTCCGCTAACGCTGGCAGCGGCAAGAATTGGTGATGGCAAGGTTGATTGTTTTCGATTTAGCTTCCGGCTTAGGTGCTCCATAAAAGATTCTGTGGCAAAAACCATTTGCTTTTGTTTCCTTTGGTCAATGAATTCTAGCGGCTCGCCGTGAGTACTATTTTTGCGATATTTTACTTCCGTAAAATAAATATGATCTTTGGTGGCAGAGATAATATCGATTTCGTAATATTTGGTTTTGTAGTTTTTGGCTAAAATTTTGTGACCAAGATGCTCCAGGTGCTTGGCAACTTTTTGCTCGGCACGCTGACCAAGCATGGTGGTGGTTTGACTGGATGAGGGATTTGGAGCTGGCTGATCTGCAACAGACGCCGCAACCGGCCTAAAACTGTAGCGATGTTCTGGACAAGGGCCGAATTCCGCTAGCGCAGCTTGGTGCTTTTTGGTGCCATAGCCAACATGAAAGTCAAAGCCATATTCTGGATATTTTTTAGATAACTTTATCATGTAATTGTCTCGTGCGACTTTAGCAATGATAGATGCGGCGGAGACTTCTTTGATTTTGCTATCCGCTTTTGGCAAGACGGAGACGAGTCCTTCTAAATCGGTGCCCTTTAAGAAATTTTGAGTCCCATCAATAATGATTTCGGAAAAAGAATTTGTAGGAATTTTTGCTACGGCTCTTTTTGCTGCTAAATTTAGTGCTGCGGACAAGCCAATTTTGTCTAGCTCTGCGGCCGACACCCAACCGAGCCCGGTGGCGGTGGATTTTTCTAGGATGATGGGGGAAAGTTTTTCGCGTTTTTTGGCGGTGAGTTTTTTGGAATCAGTGAGATTGTCCTGCCAAGATTCGGAATCTATGGGATTACTTTTAGCATCAAAGCGATCTGGCAAAACTACGGCACCAATAACAAGCGGCCCTGCCCAAGGACCACGCCCGACTTCGTCAATTCCCAAAATTGCCATACTATATATTATATAAAAAATCACCCGTTTTAGGCGGGTGATTTAAGTTTTTCGTGATTATTTGGATTCGGCAGGCTTTTCGGCTGGCTCTTTTGGAGCTTCCTTTGGCTCTTCTTTTGGCTCTTCAGCTTTGGCTTCTTCGGCTGGGGCCTCAGCTGCTGCGGCAGTTTCGGCGGTCTCGGCAACTTCGTCTTCGCCTGGAATTTCGATAGTGTTTACTGCAGCACGATCAAATTCTTTGGCAGATAAACGAGCGGATTTACCGGAACGATTGCGAAGATAGGAAAGGTTGTTGCGGCGAACTTTGGAACGCTTGACGATCTCAATTTTTTCTACGAGTGGGCTGTGGAGTAAGAAAGATTTTTCCACACCAATGCCGGAAGCAATTTTGCGGACGGTGATGCGAGCGGTATGAGATTCTTTGCGGTCTACACGAATAACCACACCTTCAAAAACCTGAAGACGGGATTTGTCACCCTCTTTAATTCTCTGAGTGACTTTAACGGTATCACCAGAACGGACCTCTACTACAGCTTTTTTCTTCTGTTTGTCACCGATTTTCTTTAGAATAGAAAAACTCATAATTTACCTTTATATTAACACTTGCGTTTGATTATAACAAAAAATTGTAGAAATTTCAAGGGGGTTTATGGGGGATTTTTTGTGAACTTGATTTTTTATGCAAAGTATGCTATAATAAAAGATAGTTATTGTTCTTTACTATATTCAAAAGGAGGTGGGAAAAATGAAAAGAATTATTGCAACAATAATTATTCTATCCATGTTTTTGACAACTATGTTGGCAGGATGCAGCTACACGGTGACTGTCGCCGAATCTGACGATGGAAATGCGACAGTTGATATCAAAGAAGCTAAAAATGTCGAGCTTGAGTCAGTATACAAGATATCAAAAAAGCCGGAAGATTTTGCCATCACAGATCGTGATTATCTCATTATTGTAAATGATGATAATGAGTATGATTTCGATGGGGAATATAATAAAGCCCTGCAGAAAGATCTGGTCTTTATCCCCAATGTCGTAGACGGAGATGTGATGGCAGTGGAAAAGGCTACCTATCTGGCGTTTACGCTTCTGCAGAGAGATCTGCTGGAGAATGACGGCATTGAAATTGGTCTGTATGATGGCTATCGCACAGCGGAGGACCAGCAATACTTGCTGGATGTCTACGCAGAAGGTAGTAATCCGAATGTGGTAAAAGGTGATGAAATTGGATATTCCGAGCATCACACTGGCCTGCTGCTGGATGTAGTGGTCTGGTATAGTGAGGACACTTGGTATTCTCCCACTGAGGAGCGCATCAAGGAAATCCCGATATTCAAAAAGGTTTATGAAAGGATGGCTGACTATGGTTTTATCCAGAGATATCCGAGTAATAAAGCTGATATTACCGGGCGCGACTCAAAAGAGTTTGAGATCCGATTTGTAGGATCGGCAAAAATTGCACACGAGATCACGGACAATGATTTGTGTCTCGAAGAATACTTGAAACAGAAGACTGAACAATAACCCTTGGCGGAGCAGAAATGCTCCGCTTTTTCTTGAAATACACTGCGGATTTTGAGATATGATATTGTGGGCGGATTTTGGTATAATAAGCTTATGGTTTGGATAGTTCTTGTAATTATAGCGCTAGTGGCGGCAGCTTTTGTGGAAGGGTGGAAGAATGGCCTAAGAACGATTGAAGTTTTGGATATATTGATGCATCCGATTGTGTATTTTGCGAAAAAAGGTGCTGGAACAGAAAAATTTTTGTATCACGAGCTGAGGCATGCTGGCGTGCCCAAAAAGCAGATTTTCCGGAATGTTTATGTGCCAACTTATGATGGAAAATACACGGAGATTGATGTGCTAGTGCTTTCTAAAAAAGGGTTTTTGGTTTTTGAATGTAAAAATTATAGTGGGAAGGTTTATGGTGATGGCCGAGCAACAAGGTGGCATGAATATATTGGTGGTAAAAAGTATGATTTTTTGAATCCGCAAATACAGAATGCTGGGCATATTAAGTATTTATTGAAATATTTTCGAGGGCGTCTAAGAGGTTTAACGCCACAAGAAAATTTGCCAGCAAAATCTTTTGTGGTGTTTTCGAGGGCTGGGGATTTGCATTTAAAAAATTTGCGAGAAGATGTGTATTTCTTGCAGAAGGAAGGAGATTTTTTGCGAACCTACCGGGGGTTTCGGGATGCACCGGTGATGGCAAAGAATTTTAAAACAATGTTGATAGAGTTAGACAAACTTTCGCATCCGCCACGAGAGATAAAATTACAACACATAGTGGAAGTCCGCGGCATGAAAAATAAAGTGAAGTAATGGGGTTGGATTTTTTGACAAGTCATGTTATAATGTATTTGGTTTTAATACCAGTATGTTGTGTTTGGTCCGGTAGCTCAGCTGGTTAGAGCACGAGCCTCTTAAGCTTGGTGTCGAGGGTTCGAGTCCCTCCCGGATCACCACGGTTTGACAGATTGCGCTAGATATGGCGTAATTTTTTGTTTAGCTAGAGATCAGTTGGCCTCAATTTGTTTTCTGATAGTAGTGAGGCGCTGACCTTTATATAGCCAATATACACCGCCTTGGTAAGCCTCGGAGTGTGTGGCTGTTCCGAGTTTTCGCTTGATTATTACGACTGCTCCGGACAATGTAGTTTCTGTTCCATCTTGCAGCCTAATAATGCTATTTTCATTTACAACAGTAGCCTTGATGGCATCATTTTCCGCAAAAGAAAGTTCTGCGCCGATAGGAATATTTAGAAGTTTGAAGGTTAGTTTCTGTTTCTTGGTACTATATACGCGTCCAGTATTGGAAATTTGGACATGATCACGAATTCCGTCCGAATTAATATCCGTGTTGTGTAGGCGTGGATCTATGGAATGAGTATCGTGGACAACCTCAATCTCTGCATCATCAAGCGTTCTGGCACATTGGTAGAAAATGCTGAGGGCTTTTTCTGGCGTGACATTAAAAAACTCACGGCCTTTTCTGATGCGCATGTCGGGATTAACTAGATCGATAAGCCCATGAATTTGCTTTTCGGCTTCATTGTATTTTTCGGTTTTCATCACCGCGTAGATTTCAAAGGGGAGTGGGACAGCTGTGTTATCTAGCTCTTTCGAGCGGATATTGACAGGACGGGAGCTCTTCCCGATTTTGACCCAGTCATCTCGAAAACTAGGGTTGGTTAGAATATAGACATAGCCACTCATGATATTAATATTATATCACAATATGGTGTATTGTGCAAAGTAGACACACTAGATTTTCGATGGCTTTTTCGGTCTTCAATAACCGGTAGTTCCTTTTGCATTTAAGGTACATACTTTTTCTTTCTCCACCCGAAGTGTTGCCATTCGGCAAGTATCACTTGTAGTGCAGAATCTGCGCATAAAATATGAGGGGCTACCCCCTCTCGTCTTTCGAAAGGCGCAGAACTCTGCACCGCAATTTACTTGAAGTTATTATGTAAGTTCGAAAACACCAAGCATAAGCGTTTTGGAAGTGTGGGGAGATATGTATTCGGTATTTGACGTATCTGTTATTTGGCGAGTTCGAACTTGCAATTGTCGTGATAGTAAGCTTAAATACGCAAAACATTTTAGGAGTTTATTATGGCTATTAAGTTAGAAGATGCTGTCGCAGTCGTACAAAAAGAGATTCGCAAGTGGCGCGAGAAATACGAGTCCGTCGCAAATGAAAACAGACACGCTTTCCGTAGCCAAAGTGCATCTCTTTACCCCAAGTTCCAAGTAACGTCTCGTCATCAAATTCTCTGAGCGCCCATTTGATATCTCTGATATTTGAATCTACTAACTTCATATTCTTTAGATCACCATATTCGCGCGATGATAGAATGCCTTCGTGTTTAATGTAGAGTTGATGAAGCTGCCTGGCGGTCACTTTGATAGGTTCGCCATTTTTTGGCTTTTTGTATATGCGGCGTTTTGCCATATTTTACCTCGTTTCTTTGAGGTTGCGCTATATAGACGGTATGCTTATATTATATCGCACTCATTGACCGAAGAAAATCTTGGGGGTTTAATCATTTCGTAAAGTCAGCAAAATCTTATACTTTCAACCCAAGCTTGTCGAAGAATACTTTATGTCTTATCTTGGCGTCTTTCAATAATTTCTCCCATGTGACGAATTCTATTCTTAAATTAATTTTGTCCCTATCTAGAAACCATCCTTCTCCATCTGGCATTACCGTCATATTTTTTTCATAAACTAACCACTTTTTTACGTCATTGTTGGCACTTGCTATAATATATCCGTAAAATGGCGTTGTTTGCGATACATTGATGTCAAAACCGTTAGGCTGCTTAAGCTTGCCATCTTTAAATTGCAAAACATATCTTACAATTTGCTCTACGGGATCTCCCTCATCGGATTGGCCGATAAAGTCAGTTCTACCAGGTCTTTTAAACTCGAAAATAGTTATTGGACAACTCGAGGACTCTCCGTCTCTATATGAGACTGGATAATGGAAGGCGGCTATATCGGGACGATCGTCGCTTTCAGTAAATCTTTTTTTGTCCGAACTCAAATATTGTGTAAAATTCAGCGACTCATCTATTAGCCAAAGATTGTGCTGTTCATTGGGGATTTCTTCAGAGTCTTTCCTGGTTGGGAAAATTATATCATGCAGTAATTTTTCTTTCTCATATTTTTCCAAATCATTCCATTGCATTGCTTTTTCAAAAAGTTTTAGGGCGACTTTTCTAAAAATCATGTACTGAATTAAATTACTTTCATCTGTTTCGTTTAATTCTTTTGATAAGTCAGACATTTTTTGAACAAGATTTTCTCCTTTTATGTCTAATTTGTTCAAGATATTCTCAGCTTGGTCACGCCTATTTGAGTCCACTTCGTATTTGACCTTGTGCAATTCCGCCTCAATCTCTTCTTCTGATGGATTGATTTTTATCGATTCAAAATTGACTTTATCTAGGTAGTTTCTATACCAGATATTGCGTTCAGCATAGTCTTTAAAAGCCTTTTTCTTATTTTGAAATCTCGTTACAATTGTGTTTTGCATTTTCTTTTTGGCCTCTAAGGCTATAGACTCTTCGATGTCTTTTTTGCCAATAGGGAATTCTAAGTTTGGGGAATTGTCGAAATAAAAATCCGTTCGCTCATTATTAACGTTTTTGTCCAAATATTCGCCATATACGTAATATCTTAAAACATATTTTTGCTGTTTACCGTCTATTTCTTCCTCAAAATCTTCCGCAAATTCTGGGATATAATCTTCCAACTTTGCTTCCGTAACAACTTTATTATTTGCCGTAAGCATAATCCTGCTAACTTGACTATAAACTTTTCTGAGTTTAAAGGCCTTAAAACCAAAATTTTCTTTATCCTTGGTATTTTGAACATTGACGAATCCTGTATCCACTAAACTGATTTTGGATTCTGCGCCATCTCCTATTTGGTCGTTTAGCACGATTTCATGTTCGTCATCGTACACCACGATGCGTGGGCAGACGAAATTATCTACCACGAAGTAGTTCAAAATCTTTTCGAGTATTCTGTGCGCAAAGGATTCCGTAGAATCATTGAAATGTTTTATTGGCCCGCAATATCCCAATAGTGTGATTTTTGATCCCACTGGCATGTTGCCGTCTGATATTTCTATTCGTTCATTTTCCACGATATCATATTTCCTTCCGAATCTAAAAAAGCGACTCTTTAAGCTATCTTTATCGCTAAAGGTGCTTTCTACTGTTACTTCTCGGAAATATTTTATATAAAACATTCTTCCAAGTCCTTTTCCGCCATTGTTTTGTTTTTGTGGGCTATATAATGTATTGAAAGAGTTTCTATTCTCTTCAGTAAAGCCTATCCCATTGTCGCTGATTTCAATTTTGTCTATATCTGGGCACGTGCCGTCTCCAAGATTCAGCTGGTTATTCCTCGTTATATAGATATGTATTTCTCCGTCGAATCGGTTGTCACTCTTTCGACGTGCCTCGATAGCGTCTATAGAGTTAGTGATAGCTTCGACTACGGCATTATAAACAGTTGATTGTTTACCAAAATCTTTTAGATATTTTTCTATATATATTTTCGTAGTTTCGCCGTGGCCATTCATAATATTAATTATACCACGCCTTAACTTACATATCGACAGACGGTGCATTCGTTATAATTTATCTATTAGATGCTACTACTGGTTCGTAATTGTGTTGGTTGTCTTTGGTTTAGTATGTGAAGTCGCTGGGTTTATTGATGATATTGCTTTGGACAAGAATATAGGTCGGTCGCCAGTTTGGGTTTTCAATTATGTAATTAATGGCGCCACAGAGAGGTTCGTAAAGGTTTGGACTTCGCTCACCAATATAAAAAATAATCCTTGAAAGGGATTCTTTTTTATATTTGATGGTTTGAGTAAGACGAAAACTCATAGGGTTTATCCTCTCGGTGACTGTTGCTCGAATACTAAATTTATGCTATAATATATACATTGCTCACAATCAGAGGAGGTGATAAAAATGAGCAAGATTTTTAAAATTTCTGGGAACTTTGTGATGAAGAATGGTGAATGGAAACAACCGGACCCGTCTTTTGCAGGTGAAATCGTGGTAGATGATGATAATACCTTTCATGGTTATTGTAATGAGCTGTATGACGCCGATACGCCTGACCTAAACAAGACAAGATATCTTGCTGGAGTAATTGCTACAAACAGTGAGACTGGTAAGGAAGGCATTGCGTTTTTTAAGTTATCAAATTACATTGAGCAGGCGCCACTTTTATATATAATCTCTGGCGAAGAAGGAGTATGGGGCGTAATTTTTCCGTGGAGGGGTGATTATTTCATAGTAGATGAAGCCCGAGTTAAGATTGAAGAGGTTACTTATGATCTTAAAGATGAACAGCGCATCAAAAACAAGTTCAACGAACTCGATATGAGCATCAATCTTCACGATCATCTACTTCTGCCTGAACAAATGCAAAGTTTTACGGATGCCTTAATCAACGCATAGTGACCAGAAAAGCACATTTACATTTAAAGTCCGGGCATTAGCTCGGGCTTTTTTCTGGCGCAAAACATTTTAGGAGTTTATTATGGCTATTAAGTTAGAAGATGCTGTCGCAGTCGTACAAAAAGAGATTCGCAAGTGGCGCGAGAAATACGAGTCCGTCGCAAATGAAAACGGGCAAGACCACCCCATTATGGTCGAGGGTGAAACCACGGCCGGCTATTTCTGTCAGCTTATGGTGAATTCTCAAGAAGTCGTTAAGATTTTTGTCGATTACGACTATGCGCTTTATCGTGTTCTCGGCGAAGATGCGCCGAACGCTATGTGGGAAGATTTAGGTCGAAAGTTTGGATTAGAGTATGTTTGCTCGGTGGATCTATGAAAGCCCATCAAAAGCGCCACAAATGCCCCAAATGCGGCAAATACTATGTAGGTTATCCTGCGCTATCGCGTGAGGATAATAAGACGGGATTTGTTTGGAGTGTGGAGCGAAGGAGGCTCTTGTGGTTTTTAACCAATCTCTTTCATGATACGATCCGTCTCATTCAGGATCGTGATAATTTTGCCGTAGTGATTTATATCGTCGAATGTAAGAACTCGGTCTTTTCTATCTTTGAGCCATTTTTGTGCAGGTTGATATCCGCCAATATAAAAATTCCACGCTAATTCGGAAACATTGTCGAAATATTGACTATCATTTATCCAGACTTTGCCATCATCATAAGCAAGCTTCGTAACGATATTACTACCACCCTCTGGAAATGTTGCGGTTGGTTTTATAATTCCATGCATAAGGTGGAGTTCGCGTAAGGACTTGCCTAGATTTGCAACACGCCAGAATTCTTTCCAGCTCTTTGGGCGTGGGATTCTTGGAAAACCAGTCTTTAAGAATTCTTTATATTTCTCGCGATAGCTAGGGGAGTGTAATGACCCATAAATATAGTCGAAGATATTCTCTGGATAGACTTTCGTATTGTCGTTTGGTTCTTCGACGTCCGAAAACAGCTCCATTAATTTGTCTTGATTGAAATTTGCAAGCATGGAGCCTTCCTCGAGTATGAAGAGCGGGGCAGATTGTCCGGCAAAACCAGCTGTGCCAAGTATTGCATGCTCCGGCATTGCGTCTACAGCTATAGAGTCATCTGTTACCGAGCGTTCGTAGACTATGCCAAGCTGATTATGACTGTCGTTGCGTACCCAGAGTGGAGCACTGCTTTCTATACCTTGCATTCCCGGCCTAGACCACCCTCTTGATTCGGAGATGCAGTCCACTACGAATACCGGGGCGGAATCATCTTGATTTAGACCACGCTTAAATATCATAGCAAGCCTCCTCGGTGTGTGTGTGTGTGTGTGGCTCGCTACGCTCGCCAAGGAAGCTTCGCATTACTTTTTCTCTCGGACGCTCCACAACGGCCGGGTCGTAATAGACATTACGTTTATCGAATGGTCGATATGCTATCTCTTGTATATGCGCTGAATCTATTTCGGTTTTATGCAGACGCTCGGCTATTTTTCCGTCCCCATGGATTTTGTATTCTTTGACTTTTTGAAGAAGAGTGTCGGCGTTTTCATCAATTAGCACGTCATCTTTTCCAGTTACAATCCCCACTGAATTAATCGGCATTAATTCATTTAATGAAATGCCGCGCTCGTACTCATCTTTGCCCCTAGTGTCTTTCTTGCAAAAATAATACATGTCTTTATCGAGCTTAATTGCCGAATAACCAATCGCGGAGGAGTTTAATACATCAAATTTGTGTTCTCTCGTGCCGAATTGATCGGCATATAACACTTTAGCGTCAGAGCTTGAATTGGAAGTCTTGACTGCGACTATTATTGATACTCCTTGTTGAATAGTATCGAAAACATTTTCGTCTATACTCCCGTCCGGTGATTTTTCTTTCTTGCGTATGTTACCGTGTAAATCAAGGATATAGATTTTATCAAATGTCTTAGCCAGATGCCAACGCATTCCTCTGAAAGTCGGATTATCTAGGTAACCATGGTTAGTGATCATTGCGACTATTCCTTTGCTATTTTTGGAAATCATATCTTCGGCAAAAGAAATAAACTTTACGTAGTCATCATTTAACCATTTTGGATTCCGTTCATTTAGCTTTTGCTGGCCTCCTGGCTCAACTTTATACTTATCGATAAGGCTTAGTGCATACTTATTCTTATTCATGCTCTCGCCAGAATATGGCGGATTGCCAATAACTACCATTACTGGCAAGCCATTTTTGACTTCGGAAGCATAGTTTGATTCTTCTGTAACTACCTTCTGTAGACCAAACGCAAAAAGAGGAAGTTCTTTTTCTTCACCTTCGGTTAGTGTATTAGTTAGAAAGATATGTAAGCGATCGTTTAGATTCTTGGCTCCTAATTCAGAGAGTGTCATGCCTAGTTTTAAGTGCGCAATCGTGTATGGAGTCATCATTAATTCGAAACCATTTAATCTGGGTAAGATATTTTCATTAACATATGATGACCACGCTCCGGCATTATTCTTAAAATTATTGTCGTAGATATATCTAACTGTCTCGTTTAGAAAAGTTGCAGTACCAACTGCCGGGTCCAGAATTTGGACTTTTGGAATAATATCAGTACGCTCATAGTACATTTTCTTTCCTGAGCCTTTTGAATACGGGTCTACATCATGAGTGTATTTTACTTTTTTGTTGCTTGCGATTCCATCTGAGATACCGAAGTCTTCTTTAAGAACTTTATCGACCATCGTAATTATATATCTAGCTACAGGGATAGGAGTGTAGTATGCACCCATTTTCTTGCGTAACTCTGCATCGTATGCCGCCAAGAAATCTTCATAGAAATGAATAATCGGGTCTTTGGCTTCATCTTTAGCGTCCTCAGTAATTCGCAAATGACGATGAACAATATCCTTAATGTCTGAAACAGCAAAAATATCGCAAAGTTCGTCAACGATATAGCTAAGACCCTTATTGAAGTTTGGCCCTGCGATATGATCGAAGAATTCGCGCAAGAACGGATTGGTTACTGGGACAAGTTCGCGCGCTTCTATACGCGAGAAGTCTTTGGGCGAATCGTCATTGTATCGCGCGACGAAGAGACCATAGACGAGTGCCTGGGCATACATATCAGCAAACGCTTCGCGTTTTAAATCTGAAACAAGTAACTGACGCATTAGTTCGTAAATCGCCTCAATATTTTCGTCTCGTCGCGCTATGTTTTTATCCGTATTTTGATTGATAATGGCTTCGACTTGATTGCGAATTCGACGTGCCTTACCCCCCATTATTTCAGCTAGTCGTACACCGCTTTTAATTTTTTCGGGAGTTAATTCAAAAAAGCGTTTATTTCATCTGCAAGCCTACCATAGTTTTCTTTGTAAATGGCAGTTATTTTCTTTTCTTTCGAGCTATATTCGCCAATTTTGATTTCAAAGTATTTTTCGCCGTTTCTGAAAAACCTCCAATCGAGATTATTCGTGAGAATAATATTGTCGTAGCCTTTATAACGGTCCATTTGGTCCGTCTTCTCAATATCATCAAGATTTTTATTTATATCTTTCATTTCCGCATAACCGCGAATAATTTCTCGGTTATTTTTATTTAGAAAAACATAATCTGGTGCGCCATGCTCGCTACGAGTAGGCTCATTGATGGCATCGATATTGTTGACAGATTCAAATAACGGCTTAAAGAAACCGCGATAGGAGTGTTCTGTGGTGACTCCAGACAAGGATTCCTTAATTACCGAACCTATAAAAGTGTCAATGTCTTGGGCTTTGGCTGACATATAGACTCCACTAATAACTTATTAATATCCTTACTTTAATTATAACATAAGAACACCTTAAACTTACGGTGGTGCCGCGGGAAATATACTGAGCGTGATATACTTTTCCACAACAATTCACCATTTCGTGGCAAGAAAAAATCCCACCCCTATTTTCTGCACAATATCTTTCAAAGCCCGATTGTGTCCAAGTGGATACTATCTATTGACTAAATGATAGAATGTTTTGTTAGAGTCGTTGCCGTAATGGTTGATATCTTCCGGTTCGGCCCAGAGCGAAAGCTTGTGGACGCGCCACTTACCAATGAAGAACATCTGAACTATCGCGTCATTCACGTCGCGGTTATTTAGCGCGCGTGGAATGTACGCGAGGGAAAAGTAGTACCAATGTCGTCTTTAGCATCTAACCTCGCAAAAACGCGCTTACCGCGTCCCAAAAGGCGCACATCGAAGCGCTGTGCTAGCGTCTCTAGGGAATAAGTCTTTAATTCGTGTATTGCGTCGTGGACGGGCGATTCCATTAGCTCCATACGCTCGAATTTATCGTAATCGCGCGAGTTGAATCTGCCGTTATGTTCGAGCATGAAGCTTTCTAGTTGCCGAACAGTAACCGGTATCGGTTCGCCGGATTTTGCTTTCTTGAATGGGTGGCGTTTTGCCATGATACCTCTTTTCGGTTAGAGGTTGCGCCATTAGGCGGTATTATGACTATTTTGAATTAGATGCTTTTATATCTTTACAATAATTAAACTCATAATAGTTCTCTAAGACGATCCTATCTTCTTCTTTCTTGAAAACTTTATTCAGAACATAATATTTATATATGGTAGTGATACCTAAAACATTAGTTACTTCCATGTCGAACTCCAACCTAAGATACATTCCGTCTGTATAATCTGCAAATGGAAAATCAACTTCAATATCGGCAAAGTAAAAGTCCTCTTTATTATCAGGATTAATTGGAGTAAATTTGAGGTCAATTGTCTGTTGCTTATTAGTGAGTACTATTTTTGGCTTTTCATCTTCTTTATAGATGTATTTAAGATGCTGTAATTGTATTCGTTTAATTTTTATAGATTTTAATGGAATATTTTTAGTATCATAAAGTTTTAGTTTTAATTGCTTGCCGGATCGTTCAATAAATTGTCTATCTCTAAAATGTATTAATGAATATCCATTATTGATTTTTGCCGTTTCAAGGCTTTTTTCGTTCAACTCCGAGAGTCGTTTATTTTGAACTATTGATATGACGCCTAAGGTAATAGCTGCTATGGCTGACATAAAAGTACAAAGAATCATTGCCCAGTCATATCTTAAGTGAATTTTGATAGTGTTCTCTAGATCAAAGATATCACCTATAAATATTGCTAAAATGATTGTGGAGAAGAATATTAATATTACGGCTAGTGGACGAACTAGGCTTTCTTGGAAGCCTTTGCTATCGTTCGGTTGTTTGTTGGTCGCTTTTGCCATTCTATCCTTTGTTTACTTACTATAATTATAGTATATAATGTCATTTAAATTATGCACGATACCTGTCTATTATCTAGCCACAATATCGAACCGCTATCTTTTGTTTGTAATTTTTAGTACATATAGCTGCCGGTTGGTGACTCCCGCTGAGATGTTTTACATGTTCGTGAAAAGTTACAACATATCCAATTTGGTCAAATATAGTAGTGCTATTTAGGACTTCGTCTAAGATAATTATGGTCTAGTTTTCGTCCATGTGATATCATTTTTCGATAATCCTTGCGATTTTATCAAAACAAATATCCCTGATTTCTTGGTTCCATTTTCGGCGGTCGTATTTTGGTTTGGACGAAGGCTGGGCTTTAATAACGGATGCGATGATGCGATTTGAAAGCTTTTCTAAGTCGGATTTTGGGACTGCGTCGGAGACTTCGGCCATCCAAAAAATTAATTCTCCGCATGGAACTGAGAAAGTGCCAGACCCATTTTTCGAAGGGCAGTATTCTTTAACAAGATGCCAATATTGCGTAGGCTCGGCTTTTGTATAATCTACTCTCACCCCTCGCTCTCGCGCTATTTTTATGTATCCGCCACCAGTTTGTTGATAGCCAGCCTTAATAAGTCGCTCTGTTAGTGGGCAAGGTGTATTCTTTTTGTCTTTAAAGAATTCTTCGACTTGGCGGATATTCATGGACCCATTATATCACATTATTAAGCCATAGTTTTCCACAAGTTTCAATAGGTCTAAAATGACAAAGCTCATCAGACGTCCACTACCGCTGTAGTGGATAGGGGAGTATTGCTTTATTCTTGAAAGTGTTGGCTAATATTATTGATATTTTTGAAACACTTTTATCTCGTCAGGCATTGGATATTCGGTCATAGATTCAAATTTGTCAACATCTACAATTGGCGTATTTTTAAATATTTTCTGGACTTCGTCGCCGCAAGCTGAATAATCCCAAATAGTGTCAGTGTTATTTTTAGTTGGATTTTTGCGAATCGTCTTCATGTATTTGCAAAGCCCCGGATTGTCTCCAAGCCCTTTTAGAGCGCCATTTTTCGATAAACGTTGTAGCCAGACGTTAAGGTATTCCGAGTTGGGGACTGAATGAAATTTTTTAAGGATTTTATCGAATAAGCTTTTTGCTTCTTTTTTACTTAATAACATGCTTATCCTGCCAAGTACCGAAATGGCGTATGGGTATGTCCGCGGATTTCTGAAGGCTATATCTACTACCACACATGCTATAAGTTCCAGATCGTTATTTATCAAGTCCTCTTTTTCCAGATCGTCGCAAAATCGCGTCAATGCTTTATCTACCGATCCGGAGTTTGGGTATTTTTCGGCCAGGGAATGTATTTGCAGGATTCTGACATCTAGATTTTTACATTCATATGTATCTCTCCAGTATAATTTATCGCTTTTCTGTGCGTCAGTAACAATATTCTCGGTTATTCTTGTTTTGTTTTCGTTAAGTTTTAGATTTAGTTCAGCTAAAGTATCGCTTAAATATTGAGCGATTTTCTCGGCATCCGTCTTGTTTTGTGTAAAAATTCTATAGTCATCACGATAACGCATGATATAGTAAGATTGTTTTTTGATAGTTTTGTCATTCTTGATTTTATCGAACAGAATTGAGTCGGCATATCCCAGGACAATTTCGGCGATAAAATCCATAAGGACGCTTCCTTGCGGAATTCCGTTTGTTTGGCCATAGGAGATATTTTGGATGATGATGTCGATGGCATTGCACAACAAATTCTTTTTGTCTTTGTCTCTTTTTGCACCTTTTCTCCCATCTGGATGAAGAGCCCATGCAATACTATGAGTGTAGATTGAACCGTAGCAATTTGAAATATCGGTAATAAGTAGGCAATTATAGTCTAGCGATAGCTTGATAGATTCTTTTTCAAAGCTTTCAAACCATCCTTTAATAGTCTCACCTTTATTGGGGGAGTTATTTTTGACGATTGGTAAGCCGCAGCATTTTATATTTTTATTTTTTTGAAATGATTTAAATCTTGTCTGGATCTGGTTCCAGTTTTTCTTATCTGTAATAATATTGACGAGATATACGTATGCTGCTGGGTTAATTAACTCGAATGGCCTCCATGCCAGTTTGCCGTCCTTATTGGTATACATCAGATAGTTTACGTCGCCTTGCTCGAGATTTTTGAACCTATTTGTGTAGATATTGTTTTTTGACAGAGATTTTGGAATTTCGCTTGAAAGAGATAGCTTATCTAGTAACGGCTGAAAATTAAAATAAAGCGGGAGGTTAAAATCGCAATAGCTACTCCCCTAAGGAAGAAGCTTCTTGCATCTGTGTTGCTCAAATCTATAACCGTATCCACTGAGTATTATTAGATCTCCTTTGTTATATTATATCATAAAATATTGACAATTATGTTATTTTATGTTTTGCTTATGCTTATATTATGCATATTTCAGTTACAATTCACCGATTGTGTACAATCGGTGCTGCCCTTATAATTGCCCGATTGTAAATAATCGGTGTCACCCCTGTAAGCACCGCTTGTGTACAAGCGGTTGAGCAGTACTTTTTCATAAAAAATATCTACTTGCAAACAAGTGGAGCCACCCCTGTTGGAGTCGGTCGTTAAATTAGTTATTATTTCGTATTTTTCCGTTGTCCTTTCTTTAATGATATTACAAAAACCTATTCTTTTGTATTGGTTCAAAGAATCCGTAAAAAGCATAGTTGTTATATCAATATATAGCAAAATGTTATATCTTGTCTTAACAAATGTTATATATTAACAGGGGTAGAATGGGTAAAAATGTTATATCTTCTTGACACAAATGTTATACTAATATATAATTACATGTATGGAAAAGTATGATATTAAACCAGATTTCAATTCAGAGTTGACTTCAACTCTATTTCAGATGGAATCATTAAGAAATAAGTTTATTTCTGGAGATACTCCGTTGTGGCTTTTTTATGATCTTAAAGATACATTGCATCTATTAGAGAGCCTCAATTCGGCTCGTATTGAAGGTAATCATACTACTCTTATTGAGGCTATCAATGAGGCCACCAAAACGGACACAAAGAATAAGCCAGGAGAAGAACTTGCTGAGTTGACTAATATTCAGAATGCAATTAACTATATCGAAGAAAATTTGCAAGAAGAAGATAAAATCACGTCAGCGTTTATTCGCGAACTGCACGCGATTACTGTTAGAGGATTGACGCGTGATTGTAGTCACAAACCAGGCGCTTTTAGAACTGACGAAGTGGCTATTGCTAACAGCTCTTGCGTCGTTTCTACTCCACAAGCAATTCCTGGCGATATAGCCGAGCTGGTTGATTATATTAATGCTGACCACGAAAAGAAGGAAGATGTAATTAGGATTGCGTGTGCACACCACCGTTTTGTCCAGATTCACCCATTTGATAATGGCAATGGCAGAACAGCAAGGCTCTTAACTTATGCAATGCTTATTAAATATGGCTTCTTAAAGAGAAAGAAGACATTACTTAATCCGTCTTCTATCTTTTGTATGGATCGCCAAAAGTATTACGATATGCTTGCGAAAGCTGATGCGGGCTCAAGGGAAGGCATTGAAGAATGGTGCGATTATGTCGCCAATGGTATTCTTGGTGAAATCAATAAGATGTTTAGACTTCTTGATAGAGACTTTGCGGTCAAGAATCTTATTATCCCGGCAATTAAAGAATCTAGGAAGGATGAGCATCTCTCTGAAAAAGAGTATCAAATTCTTATGATAGCTACAGAGAAAGATATCATCCAGGCTTCTGATGTGGCGTCTATTTTTGGCGCAACTCCGTCCGAAAAAGTCAAATGTTCTCGCTTTCTTGCAAGCATGGTTGAAAAAGGGCTACTTCTTCGTCCGCCAAAGGCACCAAAGAAATATGTGGCTCGCTTCTTCAATAAAAGCCTCTTACCTTATGTAATGGCAGCTATGGGCAAGAATGGCCTTATTGACACAAAATAGTAAAAAGAGCTCGAGAAAATCGAGCTCTTTTTGAAATCGAGGCTCGCCATTCCGCCCCTTAAGTCTTCCTCTGTCTTGTAGCTTATCAGCTGGACATGGGTCATTTACCCCTGGGACGGCTCTGGACGGAAGGAATTGCGCGAAAAAGTTAATTACTCTTTATCGACGTTTACTTGGCGGTTGTACTTCCCGCCAACAAGCCCCTTAGTAAAAATTGGGATATTAACATATCACCTCCGTTTACTATCTTTAATTATATCATATTTTTGGCTTTTTCGCTACCTAGTAATTTCAGTTAGCTTGAGCGAAGAAAAGTAACTTAATTACATCATCTCAAAACACTGCATATAAGGTCTTAGTCTTGCTTATTATCGCAAACTAGGAAGATAATTTTCATCCATTTTCTTACGGATATTAGCCAAGATTTCACCATTATATTTATAACATGAAAACCCATTTAGCGAAGTCCCCGTCTCATCAGAAACCACTCTGGAAATAGTTTTAACTGTACCATTGTCTAACCTAACTAGATTTTTAGAATCTACCGTAGTCACTCTTGGATATCTATTGTTTAGTGGCTCCAAAATCGTCCCTTCCGGAATCCCAAGCATTTAAGAAGTAGTAGGCTTACTCATTGAACTTCCCACCACCTGCGTTACTGTATCTTGCGTTAATTCTATTAGCTCAGCCATTACCTTACCAGCTTCATTAATTTCCTCTTTAGGCAGCGCTACATATATAACCTTTCCATTTCCGGTAGTTCGACTATATGGTCTAGATTCTATAATATACTTACCAATCTTTGAACCAGTGAAAACATCCATGGCAGCAGATAGTTCATTAGACCGTTGGTTACTGGCAGACAGCTCATTATCTAACCTCACATACAAAGCGGGATCATTACGGAAAACTACAAATTCGTAATGCACTGCCGCCGGCCAACCATTAACTCTAATCTGACGGAAAGACCTTTTGCTGTTCATAATCCTTAACGACTTATTTAATTTCCCCTCTGCGTGCAATTGTTCCAAAAGAGAAACAGCCTTATCGAGCGATGGATACTCTTTTTTAGAATCTTCTCTGTCGGAAACAGTAGAAAAACTTGATTGCACAACAACATTAGAGCTATAATAAAATTCCTCATTACTTAAATATTTCTTAATCTCCACCAAATCTACACGAAGATCTGTATGCCTAGCTACAAACTCTACCAGGCGCCTTAAGTCTTCATTAGATTCATCAACTGCTATTACGAGTCGGACCAAACCATTTTTCAAATTATCTTCAATAATACGCGGAAGCTCTACATTATTTTCAAAACCATCTATAATATCTCCCAGTACTTTATCTGTAGCAGT
Organism: Candidatus Saccharimonadota bacterium; assembly: GCA_017404515.1. GTDB lineage: Bacteria > Patescibacteriota > Saccharimonadia > Saccharimonadales > Saccharimonadaceae > Nanosyncoccus. Next base: position 42,772 of record JAFRCG010000007.1, read on the forward strand.
ATTAAGCTCAAAATAAGAATATTTGGTTAACTCGGAAATATAATCAAGAATTTGTGCCAACACTTCTCTTCTACTTTGCCCATTCCGTCCTAATTTTACTTCCACCAAAGTTATAGTGCCATTAGTAGTCATAGCAAGCACATCGATTCTTCCAGCAGAAGTATTTACCTCCCGCGCAATACTTACCAATTCTGAACCTTCATCGCCAATAAGTTCCGGATGCTCAAAAATCAACGCCTGAAGCTCATCCTCATTTTTATATTCTTCTTGTTCTATTTTAATACCATCATTGGATATAATCATACTAAAATTATATCACAATCAGAGTATCCGCGGATTTTACGGTAGTTTACCCATCCGTCATCAAATAACTTTTCCTAACCAGCTCAAACACCACCTCATCCGCCAAAGTCCCATCAAGCCAAATAGTGATCCAGTTGTTCTTATTCATGTGATAAGCCGGGAAAATATGGTCGCTTGTTTCGGCGAAGTCATAAGTCTGATTTTTATCGAACTTGAGATTAATAACGTCGGTTGCTTTATCTTCTTCTAGCCCAAGACTCTTGCTGGATATAGTTGCTACTAATGCAAACCATTTCTTGTTATCGTCATGGCGGAAGACTGTGTAACCAGGATAGCGATCTGGCCATAAGAATTCTGGATTCGCCCCATATTCAGATTTAATATGTTCCACTACTATATTTGCTTGTCTTTTCTCGCTCATTTTTATTCCATGTCAATACTTATTGAGATATTAAACCTCAAGGCTTTCTTTTAGGAAACTCTCGATCTTATCAAATGGAATCTTATCAAGATTATCATATAAATCTATGTGTGAAGCTCCCTCTACGATATAGAGCTCTTTATTGCCAACTTTGGTGCTTCCGAGCGGATAGACGCCAGTATATGGTTCTGGGGTTACGCCATTGGTTCTGGTTTCACCCGTAATCATGTCGAATGCCGTTTCGCTATTATAACGCGAATGCGCTTTTTCGCCGTGAATAATCAAAACTGGCATGTCGATTTCATTGGCATAAGTTAGAATGCGCGTATTTGCGAGGGAGCCGTTCGTCTGAATAGCCCAGCCGTCGTTAGAATTAAGACTATGTTTATGGTAGCCACGCGGTGTTTTGTAATATGCGTGATAGTCTTGAAGGAACTCAGGCGCATCGTCTGGAACTGGATCTACCACGCCACCAGCGAGCTTATATTTGCCATTTTTATAATCTTCGGTACGTTGATTATTTATTGCCTTGCGAGCATTTTTGCGTGCGTCTTTATTATTATCGGCATCGAAATAACCATTTCCAGCTACGCGCGTCATGTCATACATCGTGCTAGAAA
>JAFRCG010000002.1 GCA_017404515.1 Candidatus Saccharimonadota bacterium
ATCTGCTTCCGCTGTCTTGGCCGCTGCTGCTGTCGTCGGCGTGAATGCTGCTCCTACTGTTATGGCTTGGGGCGACAACGTAAATGGTACTCGTACCCTTTACACTCTATCTAACTGTAGTGCAAATCTTACCAATTGTACTATTACTCCATCTCTTGGTGACAAAGTTACTTTTAACTCTATCACCAATAACCCAGCTATCGCTGGTGATGAAAGAAACTTCGTTGGCGCACGTCTAAACACTGGTATCAATGATGGTAACCAAGTTTGGAATGCTAACGAAATTACTGTAGAAGACGGTAAAGAATATCTTATCCGTATCTACGCTCACAACAACAACCCAAATGAGAAAGTTGCTAAGGATACTACCCTTCACTTTACTCTTCCTACTGTTGCTGGTACTCAGCTTTCCGTCCAGGGCTCTATCGACTCTTCTAACGCTGATCCTACTCGTGTTTATGATGACGTCGTATTCAAGAGCGCTGATGGCCAAGCTTTCTACCTAGACTACATTGAGGGTTCTGCTCTCTTTGAAAACAACGGTATCGGTGCCAATGGTGGCATTCAACTTTCCGATAACATTATCACTAGCTCAGGCGCAAAAATCGGTTACAATGCCCTCGATGGTAACGTTCCTGGTTGTTTCAAATATGCTTCTTACACTACTATTCGTGTAAAGGCTGTTTATCTTAACAACTCTTATACTGTTGAGAAAACCGTTCGCAGAATTGGCGATGAAAACAAGTCCTTCAAAGACACTGTCGAAGCTAATATCGGCGACACCGTTGAATACCAGATCCATTACAAAAACGATTCTACTGAACACGTTGGCAACGTAATGGTTAAAGATATTCTTCCAAACAACATGGAATATATCGCTGGTACTACTAAGCTTTACAATACTACTAACCCAAATGGTATCATAAACACTGATGACACTATTACTACTACCGGTATCAACATCGGTGGTTACGATGCAGGTGGCGATGCTTACATTCGCTTCCGTGCTAAAGTTGTAGACAAGAGCATGGTTTGTGGCACTAACAAACTTGTGAACTGGGGTCAGGTTGGCGTTGGTCAAACTACTCTTCAGGACAATGCATTTGTTATGACTAAGAAAACTGAAGGTTGTAAAGATACTCCAGTTAACCCACACACCGATGACAGAAAGACTATGCCTTCTACTGGTCCTACCGCTGCTATCATTGCAACCGTAGCTGGTATTGCTGGTATCTCTGGTCTCGGTTACATCATTGCTAGCCGTAAATCTCTACGCTAATTGACCGCCTCTAGATGCACTTTTGGGCGGGAGACTAGGTAGGTGCTAACAACTTTACCTAAAAAAGTCCTCTCGAACTTCGTTTTCGGGAGGACTTTTTGATGAAAAAAATCTGTACATTTTATTCCGCTTATGATATAATTTTCCCAGGTATGGATCCAAAACAAACATCCCCTCTGGGTGGTACCCCAGGTGGTGGGCAAGAAGGTCAGAATCCATCGTCTGTATCTGCAGGCGCTAATTCTGGTGCGAGCCCAGTTTTTTCTTCTGGTACTGATTCCGCTCCAGCTGGCACCCCAGCTTCCGATCAGAAGATGCCAGGCACACTTGGTGCTGAAAACTTGTCTACTGGGGCAAATGTTTCCAGAACCATGGATAGTTTGAACAGTAAAAACCAGTCCGAAACCGGGACTTCAGTATTTTCTAAACACAAATTTGACCGTGCTGAGCCAGATGGCTCGATTTTAATTCCGGAATCTAAGGGGCTGTTTTTCAGAAAGAGTAGAGGCGATAAGGACAATGATGTCACAGGGAGCATGATTGCCGCCAGGGGGGAGAGTGTAGATGGGCTCGATCCAGAGACTAGGAGAAAGCGCAGAATGTTACGCATCGGTGGAATTGTTGGCGGAGCGCTAGCCTTGATACTAGTGGTGGTGATTGTGGTAGTGCTGGTGGCGGCACCGAGGAGAGAGAAGGTGGAAGCACCGATTACTACTCAGGTATCAGCGGCCCAAATAAGAGCTGCTTTTGAAGATTATTTGAGCTACTTGTTCTATGGCAATGACAGTGGAACAGAGGAATCATTCAAAAAGACTTGGAACGCGTACATGATAGAAGGCCCTACTGCGATATATGCAGAAGAGCAGTTACTCAAGCCTTTTTCAGATGATAGGAGTAGTTACTTCAACGATCTAGAAAATAAATGGAAAAGCTTTACTGATATTTATAGTTCTGAACTGGTTAGCGCAGAGTCTTTAGCTTATCCATCGATATATTTTTACTCTTTTTCTTCAGTAGATAATCCTGATGCAAGTAAAGTATTAGAAATCTACAAAGAGAATGGCGTAGATGCTGCAAACAGTCAGATCGATCTTATTTCTAAAGGTTATAATGAGGTAAACTTTGTGATACAAGATTATATGTCTGCCAAACAAACTTTCTTACGCAACTGGCTTAGTACGATTGAGCAGTTAGATTCAGAGGGCTGCTTGAATGACAATGGCCAGCCAACGTGTAAAGAAGATGTTTTCAACGAATTTATTTTGACTCCAGAAAATTTGAGCGAATATGTTTTGTCGGAAGAGATTAAAAATAACATGCGTGAAAATGCTATGGTGCCAATACAGGTGGCATACGCCGATATTTTTAACCTAATAGAGGAAATGGAAGAAGAGGCTGATATATGAAAAAACGAATAGGTATTATTGTTGCCATAATAGGATTAGGGATATTTTTCGGCACGACTTTTAGCCGCTTGGCCTTTGCAAGCTCTGGCTCCATTAATAAAAAATGGATTAATTCTATAGTGTATCAATGCATTACCGGTGGCGCTGTCAATACACCAATTACGCGAGGTACTAGTGGGACAGTAGCAGATAAAGTTTTGAGTGGTGGGACAACAAAATCGTTACCATCATATGACTTTTATGGTTCTGGGTCAGAGTCGATTAATTGTTCAGATGCGTATCTAAAAGCTTTGGATTATGCTGGTAGAAATAGAAGTGTTTCTTTTCAGGATCTCGCTGGTACTAATAGCCTGCTAGTTGATACTGGGTATATACCAAATAAGACCGAAACCGTTATTAACATCCAAGCGAATGTGACGCGTAGCCTGAGAAACTGTAATATATCCGGCTGTGATGAGCCTTATTACACCGCTAACCTTCAAAGTGAATCACTTGAATTGACAATTATAGAAGATGGACAGTCTCCACTAGTTGTCCAAACTGGAGCCAACGGTAGCGGTGGCGGCGGTTGGTGGGCGATTCAAAACTGGTTTAAGGATTTAAAGCTTAGCGTAAATAATCCGAGTAAGCAGATCACTATAGAATGGAGCAACCAGAAAGAAACAATCAGCTGGAACGACAAAGATACCACAGCGACGCTTATTGATAAAATTAATTCACGACTAGCCGGCATAAGATGGGGTGGATCATGGGTGTGCGTCGACACGGAGACTTGTACTTCGCAGGAAGCTAGAACCCTCCAATTTTCGCAAGAGGGGTCGGTCAATTCAGAGGCGGGTGGTTCGTTTAACTATGAATCAGATAAGGTTACAGGCGCAAACAGGTTTCTATCAAAAATTTCCGGCTTTAATGGTGCTTCGGCACTTGCACTGGCAGAAGACGAACGGGCGGAACTTTATACTTACTACGTAAACAAGGCGATTCCGAATGACTTACAGAATAGATTTACTTGTGACAAAGTCGATGCTGAATATGCTAACCAGGAAGCACTTCCAATATGGTCTGGTGGAAAATGGAATGTAAGATGGGTAGATCTTTCTGTCGTTGACAGGTCAAAAACCGTAAGAGATCTTCAAACTGGTACTAGTATTGCAGATATCACCCTTGGTGAGGTCATCGACTGGTTAAAGTCTCATGGGAATGCTAGCGATAATAAGGAAGAGGAGTGCGTCGAGTTAGAAGGCATTCAAGTTAATGATGGCTTTATCGAACCGAGTCGTACCGGCGGTGATGAAATGGATGATCAGCCATGTTTCGACGGCGGTGTTGGCTCTCTCGGTTGGATCATTTGTCCGATTATCAAGCTCCTTCGTCAAACTACAGAAAACTTGTACGATTATGTGATTACTCCGTTCCTAGAAATTGACGTGGGCGCATTTGATACTAGTAGTGCAATGTTTCAAGGATGGCAGACATTCCAGTCATTTGCAAATATAGTATTTGTCATAATTTTGATATTAGTTATCCTATCGCAGGTCACCGGCTACGGAATTGATAACTATGGTATCAAACGCATGCTACCTAAAATAATTGTTGGTGCG
>JAFRCG010000008.1 GCA_017404515.1 Candidatus Saccharimonadota bacterium
TGCGCCGGAATTGACAGTTCCGTACTCGAGCTGTAGAATAATTATTCCCATTTGTTTCGCCAACAAACAGTCAGAAAAGTCTTTGTAAAGTTGGAGCTTCTCCTGCTACATCAAAGCCCGTCGGTATCCGCTTTCGTATGTGTATTCAGCTCTCTATTACTGGGGTGATGGTCACCTAGGTGGTCAAGACTCTAGTGGATACTGGCAGTCTGCCACAGCTAATAATACTAGTGACGCATACTACTTGAGTGTTGGTGGTAGTAGCGACCTTAATCCAAGAAATACTAACGACAAAGTATTTGGTTTTACTCTCCGCCGGCGGAGAGAGTAGCCATAATTTTTATTTAAAGTATCATCACTGTAGATGAGAGAGCCTGGGAACACAGCCATTCGTGACGCCCTATTATTACTGGCAGTAGCAGAATAATAGCCACTGCCATCGCCCTGATTGCCAAGAATCGCATTTATCCATGTGTAATAGCCTGCAAATACATACGAAAGCGGATACCGACGGGAAAAGGTGAAACCGAGGGAGACGCAGCGGAGAGAAAACCCGCCGGCCTTATTACTGTAATCCTGGGGACTGAGAAGGCTGCTATGCATGAGCAAGTAGTACGCGTTACTATCGCTGCTAGCCGTGGTAGACCACCAGCGCCCGTAGGAGTCCTGGTAGTACAGGGTACCACCGCCCCAGTAGTAGTTGCCTGAGAATACATACGAAAGCGGATACCGACGGGCAGATGTGAAGTGGAAGATATAGCGGAGAGTAAGTCCCAAAGTCTTAAAATAACTATACTGAGGATCAAGGGCTCCATCATCCAAGCGTAAACCATATGTTTTATCGCTAGTGTTCGTCGTGGATGGCCGATAATTACCGCTGTTACCCTGACCATATAGATAGCCCCCATTCCATTCGTAGTATCCAGAATACACATACGAAAGCGGATACCGACGGGAAAAGGTGGAACTGGGGGAGTTTGCACAATATTCTTATGTTTGTTATAATCAAATCATGGGAACAGGTCCAGAATTCCTGTTCTATACGGGTATGAATTAGCCTACTGTTTAATACAGTGGGTTATTTCAATAATTAGAAAAATAACTACAAGGATAGGGACAGTTATAGTAAGCTGTATTTCCATATAGACTGCCTCCTTCTCTATTGAAAATCGCCACAAAGGTATCTGGTTACTTTGCTCGCAGTAGTAGATTTTCTACTTACGACTAGACCGAAACTCCACACTCGGAGCTGATTATAAGTATAGGATAAATATCTATGCAAGCATGAGCTTAATAGAAAATAGTGGTATTGGTAAAGCCAATAACGCTATTGGTAAAACAGACACCGCTATTGGTTTGCTTTACGCCTCTTTTGCTTTTTGTTAGGAGACGCAGCGGAGAGCATACCCGTAGGCCTTACCACCGTAATCCTGGGGGCCGAGATAGCTACTATTCATGCGCAAGTGGTACGCGCCACTACCACTGTTGGCTGCGGTAGACCACCAGGCCCCGTCGGAGTCCTGGAAGTTCAGGTTACCATTGCCCCAGCGGTAGCTGCCTGATAATACATACGAAAGCGGATACCGACGGGCATTTGGTGGAGTAGGAGAAAGAGGCATAAAAAATAAGCAGACTAAGGCTGCTCTTCCCTGTTATTTAGTGGGAAATGTTGCTTTGCACCAAAATCATTTTCTCACAAAATCTTGTGAAATTTTTTGCGTTTAATACCAAAACTAAGCATTAGCATTGACAAGCTATTGCATTTATGGTTTAAACTCCCAATTACCTCTTGTTTGGTTGAGATAATTGTTATTTTCTATATTAGTATAAGCGGGTTGCTAAGTCAATAGTTTGCTAATAATAAGATGGAGGGTGGTTGGGGAAAAATTGAATTTTGGGGAAAACTTGAGCGAAATGGGTGTAGCAATGGGTGAATGCGTTGATTTTCTGGGCTTTTGGACTAAAATGAAATTATGGCATATATTCGGAAGTTCAAAACTGGCTCACAGGCAACTGGCGTGCAGGTTTGCTATAAGGAGCAGGGAAAAGTGGTCCGGACGGTGCATGTGGGTTCGGCGACTTCCGAGGCTGGGCTCAAAAAATTGCTAAAAAAAGCGCAGGGAATCATCGACGAGGGTAAAACGCCGTTGTTTGATTTGGAAAATTACGATAAAAATGCCGCCAAAAATTAAAAATTGTGATTTTTGGCGTTTTTGGGTAAATTTTTGGTGGATCTTGGGAAAATTTTTGCAAAGATTGGATTTTTTAAGAGTTTTTGCTAAATTTTGGTGGTTTTTTGGAAAAATTTAGAAAATTTTCCAGAGGAAAATAGTTTTCCACAGGGGTGAGATAGATTTCCACAGGAGAAATGGCAGTTTTCCACAGAGGTGAAATAGGGAAGATTAAGAAATTTGAGAACGAGGAGAAATATTGAGGGAATATGGATCAGTGGGGGCAACGCCGGAAGCGATTTCGTAGAGTGCGGCGGTGCCAACCATGGCGGCGTTGTCGCCAGAGAATTTAGGTTCTGGAAAAAACAGGGAAAGACCGGAAGTTTGGCCAAATCTTGCTTTGGCTTTTTCCCTCAAGCACTCATTAGCGGAGACGCCGCCAGCAATAACAATAGATTTGGTATTGGGGTATTTTTCCAGACCTTTTTCTAATTTTTCCAGCAAAATATCAACGGCAGTATTCTGAAAAGAGGCAGCAAAATCGGCTTTTTGCTGAGCGGAAAGGAGAGTGACCAGCTCGTGCGATGGATAAGAAATTGGCACGCCTACTTCTTTTTGGACAGCGCGAAGAACTGCGGTTTTGAGACCAGAAAAAGAGAAATCCAGATCCTCTACCTGGGGGTGAGGGAAGCGGTATTTCTGAGGGTCTCCAGGTGATACAGATGTGATTTGGCCAGATTTAGCGGTAACTTTTCCTTTGGCGGCGTTGGCAATGGCTGGTCCGCCAGGGTAGGGAAGACCAAGGATTTTGGCAATTTTATCAAAGCATTCGCCAACGGCATCATCATGGGTGGTGCCAATAATCTCAAAATGATTATGTTTTTCCATGTGGATGATCTGAGTGTGGCCACCAGAAATAACCAAAGCTAATAGTGGAAAAGCAGGTGTTTTTGGTGAGGGATTAGTGGAAGATTGATTGGCGAGAGTATGGGAATTTTTGCTGTTTTCAAGCCAGTTGGCATAAATATGAGATTTGAGGTGATGGACGGCGTAGAGAGGCTTGTCATGCAAAATAGCAAGGGTACGAGCGGTAAGGGTGCCGATCAGGAGAGAGCCAAGCAGACCTGGGGTGTGAGTGACAGCAATGGCGTCAATTTTGGACCAATCGTCGACCTGCTCCTTGTTCTCCGGATTTTTTGTAATGAAACCAGCCTCTTTGAAAGCCTGATGGATAACTGGCAAGATGGCTTCTAGGTGAGAGCGGGCAGCGACTTCTGGAATGACGCCGCCATAGCTTTTAAAAATATCAATTTGAGAAACTACAACATTGGAAAGAATAACAGGGGTGGCGCCATCAGAGATGATAGCAGCAGCGGTCTCGTCACAGGAAGATTCAATAGCAAGAATATTCATAAAAATATTATAACATATTTTGAAGAAAGTGGGAGGGAAGAGGCGGAAAAATTTTGATGTTTATTGAAATAAAAACAGGGGAAACTAAGAAAAAAATAAAAGAAAATACAAAAAACTATTGACAAATATTTAGTTTTGGAGTAACATAATAGCAATATAAAGTTAAATGCTTTGGTCTACAACGGATCGAGGCGAAGGAGACAATATGAATAACTCTATCAGGGAAAATACCCCTAACGCCAGTAAATTAATTGATTCTTTGAGGAATACTGGCTACAACAATATTTCTGCGGTGGCAGATTTAGTTGATAACTCAATCGATGCGGGAGCTGAAAGTATTTGGTTTTCGATTGAGCCTACAAAAAATGATTTCCGGATTACGCTAGCAGATGACGGTAGCGGCATGAGTGAGCATATTCTGGATGAGGCAATGCGTTTAGGCTCAGATACGGAAAGAAATGAGAATTCGGATCTAGGTAAGTTCGGTATGGGTCTGGTGACCGCTTCAATTTCTATTGGCAAGAGGCTGACTGTAATTACAAGACAAGATGGTGAAACTTTAACATCAATCCAGGATCTTGATGAGATTGCCGAGATGGGAAAGTTTGTCAAAGAGCTTAGACCAGCTACAAGTGATGAAGAAAAAATCTTTAATCGTGAAACTAAAAAATCAACTCATGGAACGGTGCTTTTGATTGAAAAATGTGACCGTATCCAGAATACCAACATCAACGAGTTATGCGCACAGATTTCTAAACAACTGGGACAAATTTTCCGAATGTTCTTGCCTGCACGCAAAATTTATGTGCGTGGAACAGAGGTAAAAGCTGTGGATCCGCTATTTTTGGAAGCGGAAGGAACGCAAGTTTATAGTGATGAAACATTTGATGTAACGGTAGGGGACATCAAAGAAGATGTCAGAATTAGAATAGTGGCTTTGCCAGCGTATGATAGAGATACTAACAGAAGACTTGGAATTAACGAAAGAACGGAGGGTTTTTATCTACTGCGTAATAATCGCGAGATAGCTTTTGGAGAGGATTTAGGTATTTTTACGAAACATAATAGGCTGAATCGTCTGCGTATGGAAATTTTCTTTAGTGCACATCTAGATAATGAAATGGGCGTGAATTTCCAAAAGCGTGACATCAAGCCAAAACAGGCGATTATTGATAAGATTCAGAGGATTGCCTATCCACAAATTCGCTCTTTTGAGAACCGGATAAAAAGGGAGACGGCGGCGGAAAATTCTGAAGACATTGATCATGATTCGGCAGCCAAAAATATTACAGCCAAATCTAATATTTTGATTAATCCAAAGGAAAAATTTACACCAAGAGTGCGCACAGGAGAGCATCCTGGCACGGTGAAACCTACTGGCACAGGTGCACCAAAATCTGGTGAAGGTGCAGAAAAAGATCCTGCAGCCAAGATGAACTGTGAGTTTGCTTTTAGGGATTTTGGAACGAGTGGAGTACTGTTTGAGACAGAGCAAGTTGGCAAGAAAGTAATGATTTTCTACAATGTTTCACACCCATTTTATCAGGATTTTATTGCGGCAAATAAAGACAATAAAGATGTGATTAATGCGGTGGATTATCTGGTGTACTCGCTGGCTTCGGCACAACTGGTAAATCAAAATCAAGACAACCAGAGTTTGTTTGATAATTTTAATTCAATCTTTTCATCCAACCTTAGGACTTTGATTTCTTAGGAGGAGTATGGAGAAAAAGAGAGTAATAAAAGATAGAAACACTAGGCTAGATGAATATCCAGAGGTGTTTCACCCAGAAGTGTGCAAGATTTTAAGAGAAGAACATGGATTAGTAGCGTTCTTTGAACTGCTAACTTTGAAAGCCCTTAGTAGTTACTGGTCTGGTGGGCTTTGCTTTGAAGATAGCATAGAGATTATAAAGTTCCTAGATGAGACGGATTTTCCAGAGGAGTTTTTCAAGTTGGAAGACATAGATATGCCAACTAAAGGGATGTTTTCGGAGAGGACTTATGGACCTTTGTCCCGCGCAGGGATTATGACACTGAGGAGCTTGCTGGTTAGGACGCCTGATGAAATTAAAAATATCAAAGGTTTTGGCACTAAATGTTTTGAAGAAGTGGAGGCTTTTATCGGCAGCCTTGATGGTATTTTGGCAAAGAAGCGCAAAGAATACGAAGAGATCAAAAAGAGGAACGAAAAAATTGCAGAACTCTCTGAAGAGGTGCTTGATTATAGCGTAGAGAGGCTAGATCTATCTGTTAGAGCGACAAATGCGTTGATGAATAACGAGATCAGGACTATTAGAGATTTGCTAGCTCTAAGTGATGAGGAACTAAAGGATCTGAAACAGCTGGGGGCAAAAGCGGTTGATGAAATCAAAGATAAATTATTAGATCTTTCTGGTGGTAAATTTTCCTTTGTGAGCAAAGAGTTTAAGACGCAGAATATGGGTCTGGATGTCTGGATGAATGAAAAATTAAAGCCAAATTATGTAGAAATTTTGGTGGATTTTTATGGATTACTCGATGGCAAAAGGAAAAATTTGAGAGAAGTAGCAGATAGTCTGGGGATTAGTCACGAGAGAGTTCGTCAAATCAAGCAAAAGGCTTTGAAGAAGCTAAAAAGAGCGATTGATAATGGCTGCATTGACCAAGAAATGCTAAAAAAATTTGACGATTATGCCGAAAAACAGACAAAGCTTCAAGACATAAACGACCTAAGTGAGGTTTATAACAACACGGCGGTGGCAAGGCTTCTAGGCGATGTTGCTAGATGCTATATCTTTAAGAATGATTGGTATTTTAACTCTGAATGGTTAGTAAAAGATGAGGTAAAACTACTAGAAGATTGGCAGAAGGCCAAGGATTGGCTGGATAGTCAGACGGGATTTGTGCCACTAGATGAACTAGTAAAGCAATCGGGAGTTTCTAGAGATAAAATTTTGGATATTAAGAATGTAAAACTAGATGATGGCTATGTAGCGATTGTAGATGCAAGGAGAAAAGACGGTGTAGATAGGGCAAAAGTTGTCAAAAAGATAATGCAAGACGAAATCCGCCCTATGACAATAGATGAAATTGCTAAGAAAACAGGGTTTGATAGGGAATCTCTGAGGGGGTTAATCTATAGAATTCCGGGCGTGGTGAATGTGGGAAATTCGATATTTGCGCTGGAAGAATTTGGATATTCGGATAAGGATTCAAGAGAACTAGCGATTGAATATCTGAAAGCCTGTGGCGAGCCAAGGCATATTGATGACATCGTAAAGTATGTTTTGCATCGCAGGGTAGTGGAAGCTGGCTCAGTGCAAGCAGCGATTTATGTAAACACAAAGGATTTTACAAGATTTGAGAATGGATTTGTGGCCTTAGCTGAATGGGGATACGAATCTGATGCAAAAAAGAAAATCACCTATGAAGTGCCAACGCGTGAGGCGGTCCTAGGTGTTCTGAAAGAGAACCCGGAAAGGGCACTGTCGATTAGGGACATATCTAATGAAATCGTGAAAAAATATGGCGACAAGGCAACCAGTGTGATGGTGACAATCGGCATGGAAGCCAAGAAGATGGCAGAAGAGGGGATAGTGGATGTCTTGGGTACAAAAACCTATTATTACAGGTTGAAAGAGCGTAAATAAGAGGTGATAGATTGACAAAATTGCTAGAGTATGCTATAATAAGAGTATAAGGCGCACTTTAATAAAGGGGGTGATTTGATGCCGGCAACAAAGAAAACTGTTATGACCGAGGCTTATAAGGATGCTCTAAGTAAGAAAGAAGAGGAAGCCTTTGCCAAAAAAGCCAGAGGTATGGCAGTAGAGTATCATAAGGATCAAAAAGTCCATGAGGCGAGAAAAAATTCTGTCTTATGGAAGAGGCAGCAGAAAATAAAGGGTATGAAGCAGCAGCTGAAAGAGCTGGAGACGCGTCAAAAAAAGGCTCAGGCAGCTGTTGAAGCAAACACTTATTTTATGGTGGGTGTGGCCTTGATGATCTTTGCAGCGGTAGATTTGGTGCTACTACTGATGTTTTTAGGCAGTGGACACAAAACGGCTGCGGTAGTAGCACTAATTCTGATGTTTCTGCTCCTTTTTTCTTCCGTCTCAATCCAGGCTAAGGGTCTGGAGTTTGAGAAGATTGCCAGAGAAACTAAAATTCTGGCAGATGATTTGAGGCAACAAATTAAAAAAATAGAAAATCCGTCACTGAGATAGTGGCGGAATTTTCTTTGAGCTGGAGCATTAGACATTGATCTGCAAGAATTTTTTGGTGCCGATTTTGTCGACATAGATAATTAGCCCGGTACAAATCAAAATGGAGACTACTACTCCGCCGCCAAGGACTAGATCTAGCGGTGCTCCGCTGCTTAAGGTTTGGGCGACGATGAAAATAGTTAATGCAGTGATGCCCATTCCTAGGAAAGTTGCGATGAGGGTGCTGATGCTTTGTTTGACTACTTCGGCGTCGTTTTCGGCATTCATTTTTGGGTATTTGAGGTTGAGCGCAATGCCGATTAATTCTGCTAGCAATGGTAAGACTATTGATGCAAGGAGAATTAAGATGATTTCAAGAAGGTTAAAGTCAAATTTTGCAAACATGATTAGATCCCCAATGAGGATAAATGGCAGCATAACTAAGACCGCTGCTAATACTTTACTAATGATGATGGTGGTTGGTTTTACGGGAATGCTTTTTAGGATGTTGAAGGCGCGGCCTTCTAGAGAAATCATTGAGCTAGTGATGGAAGACATGACGGACGCCATGACGATTAGGCAGAATAGAATGGCTGGTGCAAATTGTTTGACTATTTCTGCAAGATTGAAGTCTAGTTCCACATCGTAATTTTGGAGGAATGATGTGATGCTGTCTAGATTTACATTTACTAGTACACAGGCAACGACGAAAAGCACTAGACCAAAACCGGCGTTGATGACAAATACTGGTGTATTGATGAATTTGTTGAATTCTTTGGCGATAATTGCATGTATGACACTGCGCCTTTTTATCTTGTAAGCGGTTTTGTGGGTATGAATTTTGATAGTTTTGGCTCGGGAATTAATCTTGTAATAGATCTTGCTGAGGACTAGGAGCATGACCCCAAATATTGCAATGTGAACAGCTATGAAGATTAGAAAATTGATAATGCTGAAATTTGTCACCATGCCAATGTAGGCCCCGGCTGGATAGTAAAGTCTGGTAATGACATCATTGATACTGGTTGCATTGGCGGCGATACCTGCAATAACGCTATTGATATTGCTAAAGACGATGAAGATACCAAGCAAGAAAGCCATGGTGACGATAATTTGGACGAGATTTTTGAGTCTGAACCTGGACGAGACACCGACGATGACGCCGCCAATAATACAACCTATAACAATTGGTACGATAGGTAGTAGTAAGATCGCCGCCAGAGACGAGAGATAAAATGTCCAGCTGACATCTGTCCGGATGGCATAGGCTATCATTGCCGGTATTAGAAATAGGGAATTATAAAGTAGCTCAAAGACATAAAGCTTGAAGACTCTAATGAACAAAACGGTGGATTTTTTGATAGGGAGAGACAGCATTAGGTCGTCGTCTCGGCAATTGAATAGTAAATCTCCGGATTTGTAGATACCTTCGACTAATGTTAACACCGAAGTGATAATAACGAAAAGCGTGAGTACTACAAAACCTGCACCAACATCTGTGAGAGAGTCTAATAGTTTGTCGGCGTATACCCAGATAGAGAAGCCGATCAGGGCAGCAATGGCAATAAGCAGCCCAGTTTGATTGGATTTTTTACCCTTGGCGGAATTTTTGCTGATTCTGAAAATCTGCATTCCATCGGTCATGGAGGCTTTTAATAGAGAGAAGAGCTTTCCCATTATTTCTCCAATTCTAAGAAAATTTTCTCTAGGGATTTATCGCCTTTGATGGCCTTCATGCTGCCAACTTTGACTAGCTCGCCTTTTTTGATGATGGCAACTTTGGTGCAAAGTTTTTCTGCTACATCCAAAATATGAGTTGAGAAAAATATGGTTTTGCCACTTTTGATCATGGCGCGCATAATTTCTTTCATGTCAAATACGGCTTTGGGATCTAGTCCAACAAATGGTTCGTCCATGATTAACACTTTTGGATCGTGTGCAAGGGCCGCTATCAGGGCAGTTTTTTGTTTCATGCCATGAGAAAAAGAATTGATTGTATCGTTGAGATTATTCTCCATTTCAAAAGTTTTAGCGTATCTTGAAATGTTTTTTTCGCGCACATTTTGTGGGACTTCATACATGTCACAAATGAAATTGATATAATCAATAGCACGCATATTTTCGTATAATTCTGGGTTGTCTGGCACATAGGCCATTTCTTTCTTGCAAGCAATGGGATCGGTTTTGATGGATTTGCCATTGATGAAAATCTCTCCTTCATCAAAATCATGAATGCCGGTGATGGCTTTGATCAAAGTAGTTTTGCCGGCACCATTATGGCCGATAAAGGCAAAGATCTCGCCGTTATTTACATCAAAATTGATGTTTTTTAGAGCAGTTTTATTCCCATATTTTTTGGTTACATTCTTAATCTCAATCATAATTACTTTTAGTATAGCACAATATGATATTGCAAATGACCTATGCACCTCATAAGTTGCTTGAGTTGACTGAGCATAAGCTTTTTCCTATAATATGTAGTATAAAAAGGAGGGATTTTATGGCAACAAAAATGACTAAAAAATTAACAACTTGGGGTAAAATTTGGCGTTTTGTATTGTGCGTGGCTGCTCCACTTGCTGTTGGCGGTTTGTCGGCATTACTGACTATGAACGCAATGAATGCTTTTGATGAGATGAACCAACCACCACTAGCTCCACCGGCTTGGCTTTTCCCAATTGCCTGGACGATTTTATATGTTCTTATGGGCATTGCCAGTTTTCTCATTTATCTTGCTGGTCGCAAATCTAAGAAAAATATGGGTATTGCGAAGGTTGCATTGATTATTTATGGTATCCAGCTTGTCTTTAATTTTGTCTGGTCGCCACTTTTCTTTAATGCTAAACTTTACTGGATTGCCTTTGCCTGGCTGATTGTCATGTGGGCACTTATTATCGTCCTTATGGTTAAGGCTGGTAAAATCAGCAAAGGTGCAGTCTGGTGCCTTTTGCCATATATTTTGTGGTGCACTTTTGCCGCATACCTAAACTGCGGAATTGCGATTTTGAATTAGGTGTTTAGCTCCTCTTCGTCTGTGTTTGATGCCGGTTGATTTTGTTGCTTTTTGTCTAGTTTTGCTGCAAAATCTCCTGGGCTAACATCTGAATAGATAATTGAGTCTTGTCCCATTTGTTCTTTCGTACGGAGTAGACTTTCTAGTGGGTTAGATTTTGAAATTGCTACTTGTTTTCTGATCCCAAGCTCGTCTAGCTGTGTTGCATAGTGCTCGCGTAATTTTTTCGCTGTTTTTGGGCTAAGCTTATCCAAAATATTCGCAAATTTATTTACGACAGTGAGCGAGGCTGCTCCAACTCCGCCTTTTTCGTTCATGTTTTTGAGCGTTTCAACCGTTTCTTTTGGTAATCTCGTCCAAAGATATCCTGTTTGTTTGCCGTAACCATCCGCTCTTTCTGCAATCTCTGTTGAATTTGAGAAAAATAATTCTACACCTGGAATTTTTACTGCGAATTCTTTGTCTTCCGCTACTCCCATGGATTTTTCCGCTAAATCATAAGAAATTACTGGTGCAATTCCACCGTTTAGAATTTTGGAGTTCTCTGGAAAAACTTCGTGGGTTGATTTTAGAATACTTGGTGAGAGAGTTGCGAAAATTGTCGAATCGACCAAGTCATTTTTTTCTAGCATTTGCCGTATATTTTCTAGGTATTCTTTTCGTGTTTCTGCTGATGGACCAAGTTCTTTTAGTTCTAAAACGACTCGATGGTTTTTGTTATCTTCTTTGTATTGCTTAAAAATGTCTAGCCCTTCTTCAAGCGAGAGACGCTCTCCAATTCCTGCTACTTCTTCACTATGCAATTTGTGGATTGGTTTTGAAAAAAGAAATCTTGTGCCAGCTCTTGGGGAATGTGAGATCCAAGGTTTTCCATCTGCATCAAAACGAATATCAAGTTCTGGGATCCCTGAGCCACTTTGAAGCTCGTGTTTTAAAGCGTCACGCGTATTAATCTGTTTGTGGTTGACAATTGAATAATCAAGCTGATTTTCAAGAGATCGGTCAACATCTGAAAGCGCAGTTTCGATTTGTTTGATTAGTGCGTCCGCTTGTACTTCTTCTGGCATTTTAATTTGTTCTGGAGAAAGTTGTTCGTCTAATGAATCCAAGTCTACTTTTTTGTTTTCGCTTATTTTTAGTGCATCTTCATAATCTGTTAGGGCAACAGCGATTCTCCCGAATTCTCTGTAAAGTTTTGCTCGATCTAAAACTTTTTCATGGCTGCTATCATTTTTGAGGCTAGCCATTGCTTCTGTCCACTCTGAATTGCTATTACTGTAGTCTTCACTATTATTGTAGTTTTCCGCGCTATTCATAACTTTAGTATACCATATTGAAAAACGATGAAAATTCGGTTGTGCTTTTCTTGCTTTTTTCGATAAAATGTGTTAAAATAGAAGTAGTACTTCATAGTAGCACTTTTAAAATGGGAGGTGATGAGATGATGTCGCAAATTGCTGAAGTGATGTTTGACCTTGCTGTTGTCTTTGCTGGCACAGTAATGGGCTGGATTTTTATTACTATCATTATACCGGCATTGGTTTTATGGTGCATTATTCACTGGGATATCTAATATGCTACATCTATCTGCGTGCTTAAATTTTGGCACAAAATTAAGGCCCCTATGTATGTAGGGGCCTTTCTGTTGATTTGTTAGGATGCTTTTGTATCTCTACTTGTCTAAGAGTTTGGCGGAAGTGTCTGGACGAAGTTCGAATGATTGATTAAAATAAAAGCAGGAATAAACTATGAACAACGCTAGACAAATCGCCATCATACTAAAGCAAGATGGTTACGACATTTCAAATACAAACGCTGCAATTATGGCTCTGCAGGAAGATCTTGGTTATTCTGAAGAAGAAGCGGTGAGTATAGCTAATTTTGTTGTGATGGAGTCTAAAAATATTTAGTGCATATATAGATCAAGTAAAAATGGCGAGAGGAAAGTCGCTAAAGCGACAAACCTCTGTGCTTAGAGCCGCCAGATTAGCACCGCAACAAAGGACTTCGTCCTTCACATCTTTCAGAAATAAAAAATATGAGAGCAAGCTCTCAATTTCTTATTTCTTCAATCTGTAGAAAGGCTATGCCTTTCTTTGTTGCTTTCAAAACCTGGCGGAAGCGAGAGGATTCGAACCTCCGAAGGGATTGCTCCCTTACACGCTTTCCAAGCGTGCTCCTTAAACCACTCGGACACACTTCCGTCTGCATTTAATATAGCATAAAACAGAGGATTTGAAAAGATATGGGAGCTGTATTTTCTGATTTTGGAACTTAAAATCTATTTTTGAAAATTAGGAAAAGATTTTTTAAAAAAAGTCCCTTGCTTATGCTTGCTTTATAAAACAGAGTAAACTACACTAAAAAATATGAGTCCTCAAGATGTGGTAATCGACATAAAAGGATTGTCGAAAAGGTATGGCTATGGTGATGCAGAATCGTATGCGCTTAGAGACTTTGATCTGATGGTCAAAAGAGGCGAGTTTATTATGGTGATGGGGCCATCTGGCTGTGGGAAGACGACGCTGCTAAACATTATTGGCCTGCTAGATAAACCTACAGATGGGGAATATCTCCTGAACGGTGTGCCGGTAGAAAAGACTTCAGAACGACGCAAGGCAAAACTTAGAGCTAAGAAAATTGGAGTGATCTTCCAAGATTTTAACTTGATTCCAAGACTTACCGTGCTAGAAAATGTGACTTTGCCACTGACCTATACTGGCTATTCCAAAACGCGTCGCAATATGCAAGCGGATAAAATACTAGAGAGATTCCATTTACAGGAAAGAGAATATTACAAGCCATATCAACTGTCTGGTGGCCAGCAACAGAGAGTAGCAATTGCAAGAAGCCTAGTGTCAAATCCAGAGATTATTTTGGCAGATGAGCCGACAGGGAATCTAGATTCTAGGTCATCTCATGTGGTGATGGAGGAATTGAGGGAGATTCACCAAGCAGGGAATACTATTATTATGGTAACACATAACCCAGCTTTGACGGCTTATGCTACCAGGGTGATAAACATGCTGGATGGGCAGATTGATACAGATATTAAGACAGTGGCAGATAGAGATTTGCCACAGCCGGTGTCAGTACATTTTAGGAAGCGTCAGATTTTGAAGGAAGTAAAAGAAGCAATAGTAGGGAACAAAGAGACTGAGGAACATGATGGTGAAGTTGAAGAAATTCAGGAACAACACGAAGTAGAGCAGGTAGAGGTGAAGGCGGAGCCAAAGGAAATAAAAGAGGGACCAAAAACTCAGAAAACTGCCAGAAGGTCAACTAAGCGTACCGGCAAAAAGAGCAGTGGTAGAGCCAAACCTAAGACTAAAAAGAAACCAGGTGGGAGGAAAAAATAATGTCGTTACTAATCAAAACACATTACGCATTGGCAAAGGAATCAATTAGGCAGAATCGCACTAGGAGTTTTTTGACATGTCTGGGAATTGCAATAGGTGTAGCTAGCATTATTTTGATTATGTCCCTGGCTGGGAGCATTAATAATATGATTGCAACGCAGGTAAAATCTTTGGGTGCAGATCTTTTGGTGGTGAGGCCAGCAAAACATAATGATGCGGTTTCTAATATTGTGGATGGCTTGACGGCTTCTAATCAGTATTTGGCATCAAATTTGACACTAAATGACGCTAAGGCAATTGCGGCATTAGATGATGTGACGGCGGCAGCGCCAATTGCACTTTCGGTTGGAACACTGACATCAGAAGACAAATTGGTGCCTTCGGCTAGTGTGGTAGGTACTACTGAAGATTTGGCTAAAATCCAAAATCTACAACTTAAGAATGGTACATTTTTGTCAGACAAAGTAGAAAATGCGGCGGTGGTGGGAAGGAATTTGTCACTAGAGCTGTTTGGAACTTCACAGGAAGCAGTGGGCAAGACTTTCACAATGTTGGAGCATAAATTTATCGTAGTAGGGATGTTGGAAGAAATAGAAGATCCAATAAATTTTGACAATGTTGATTTTGATAATTCGGTGCTAGTTTCTGCGGATTATCTATTTGGCATAAATGCACCATTCCAAGTGCAGCAGATAAATGTAAAAGCAACTAACACTGGCGTGATTCCAGAGTTGACGAAAGAAATGAAAGCCATGTTGGACGCGGAAAAATCTGGAGATATGAACTATCGAATATTAGCGGGGGATGAAATTTCTCACCCAGCTGGAGGATTGTTTGACATTGTATCTGGAATGTTGACACTGGTAGCAGGAGTATCTTTGGTGGTGGGTGGAGTTGGAGTAATGAACATCCTACTAGTATCGGTGGCAGAGAGAACAAGGGAAATTGGCATTAGGAAAGCGGTAGGAGCAAGTGGTATAAATATTTTGATCCAATTCTTGTTTGAATCTTTGATTTTGACTTTGGCAGGTGGAATGTTAGGGATAGTAGTGGGGTACACTTTGGCGTTCTTGATCTCTGTAGTGACGCCGTTTTCTCCATATGTAGACCTAGGGATTATTGTCATAGCAGTGGGAACGAGCTTAGCGATTGGTTTGATTTTTGGAATATATCCAGCAATCAAGGCGGCCAGAAAAGACCCAATAGAATCATTGAGATATTATCGTTAAAACAAATTTTCTAGACATTTTACTAGTAAATGCTAGATGGATATGGTAAGATAAAAGAAATAGTTAATGGTTAATGGTGGGCATTGGAGGCTCAACGATGACAAAAAACAAAAAATGCAAATATATCTTTGTGACGGGTGGAGTGCTTTCTGGCGTAGGCAAGGGAATTACGGCAGCTTCAATGGGTGCGATTTTGAAAGCCAAAGGCTATAAGGTGACGATGCAAAAATGTGATCCGTATCTAAATGTAGATGCAGGTTTGCTGAATCCGGTAGAGCATGGGGAATGTTATGTAACGCATGACGGTGTGGAGACGGATTTGGATTTGGGCCACTATGAAAGGTTTTTGGATTTTGAGACCTCTAAATATTCGATTACGCTATCAGGTGGGATCTATAAGGAGCTGATAGAAAAAGAGCGCAGTGGCGGGTTCCATGGCAAAACAGTGCAGCTAGTGCCGCATTTTACTGATTTAGTACAGGAGAAAATTGCTAAAGCGAGTGCAGATTCGGATGTGCATATTGTAGAGATTGGAGGAACAGTGGGGGATTATGAAGGGTTGGCATTTCTTGAAGCGATTAGGACATTTGCAAACATCGTAGGCAGGAAAAATTGTCTATATATTTCCGTAGTATATGTGCCATGGATTAATACTTCCAAAGAGCTCAAAACTAAGCCAGCACAAAATGCGCTTAGAGATTTGTTGGGATTTGGAATTGTGCCAGATATTGTCTGTGTAAGGACAGAAAATCCAGCACCAAGGGCGATTTGCGAAAAAATTGCACGGTTTGCAGGTATTTCCTCAGATGCAGTAGTGAATTTGCCAGATATTTCTAGTGTATATGATGTACCGTTTAATGTACTAAAATCTGGGGTGCTGAATATCTTGAATGATTTTATGGATGATGATTCTGAGCCAGATATGTCCAAATGGGAAGAATTTTCTAAGCGTAGAAATGCTAAATACGATCAGACCGTAAAAGTAGGATTGGTTGCAAAATATGTAGGTAATGAGGATACATATATCTGCGTAACAGAAGCATTAAAAGCTGCAGCGGCATGGAATGAAGTAAATCTAGAAATTGTTTGGGTTAATGCCGAGGAACTTGGCAACGCTAAAGATACTAAGTCTTTAGAAGATGTGGATGGAATTGTGGTGCCAGGAGGATTTGGACTGAGAGGTGTAGAGGGAAAGATTAATGCTGCGACATACGCATTAAAAAATGATAAACCATATTTGGGATTATGCTTGGGGTTGCAGGCGGCATGTATTGCGGCTGCTAGATGCGGTGGTCTTGCTGGTGCCGGAAGTGAAGAATTTTTGTCAGCAGAAGAATATAAAAAGCCAAAAGATTTTGCCAATGTAATATATATTATGCCTGGACAGGAAGGCAAAGAATCTACTGGTGGAACGATGAGACTAGGAGACTATAAGGCCAAGCTGAAAGCTGGATCTAAGACTGCAAAAATTTATGGTAAGACCAATGTAGTGGAGAGACACCGCCATCGTTATGAGGTAAATCAGAAATATCTAAAGCAGATAGAAAAAGGTGGAGTGGTGGTATCTGGAACATCACCAGATGGAAAGTTGGTAGAGTTTGTGGAGGCTCCAAAAAATAGATTCTTTGTGGCAACGCAAGCACACCCAGAGTTTAAGTCGAGACCACTTGCGGTGCATCCGTTGTTCTTTGAGTTTGTGAAGAGTTTGAAGTAGTAGGTTTTGCTCCACCTTTACAAATCTTTTCTGACTGGTTGGCTCAAGTCAAATGGGAATAATTATTCTAGGCAGCTCTGCGCCGGAATTGACAGTTCCGTACTCGAGCTGTAGAATAATTATTCCCATTTGTTTCGCCAACAA
>JAFRCG010000009.1 GCA_017404515.1 Candidatus Saccharimonadota bacterium
TACCGACGGGCACCGGTGGAGCCGGAGGAGTTATTGCCAAGCGAATAAGCATTCATGAGCGTTGCGAAGGATTTGTTGCCGGTGGAGACACCTGCACCGCTTGGTAGACGCCAGCCTTTTGGACAGACGGAGTTGGGGGCAAAAAATTCTTATAAAGAGACAGGCGGCGTTCGGCGCTTTTTACACTTTTCAAAGATTTTATGTTAAAATGGTAATTGTAAATGCTAGCAAACATTATTCACTTTATTTTAATGCCAATCGTTTGGATTCCGATTGTGGCAATCCTTGGCTTTTTGACTTACAGAAATTACAAGAAGATCAATCGTCTCAAAGTTCTAAATGTCGATTCCGTGCTGCTGATGCTAGAAATTCCTCGCACCAACGACAAAAAAGAGCTTGCTGCCGAGCAGCTTTTTGCCTCTCTCCACGGTATTTTAAGAGACAAATTAGAGCTCAAAAATTCTAGCGGCGTCCAAGAGCACCTTTCTTTTGAGATTGTTTCTACTGGCGGACAAATTCGCTTCTTTGTCTGGGTGCCAAAAGTTCTCCAAAGTTTTGTCGAAGGCCAAATTTATGCCCAGTACCCATCTGTTCAGATCTACAAAGTCAAAGAAGATTATGTCGACAAAGCCAAAAAACACTCTGTTGCTTATTCTTCAGAAATCGTCCTCACAGAAAACGAAGTTCTACCTATCAAAACTTTCGAGAATTTTGAGGTAGACCCTCTAGCTGGTATCACCGGCACTCTTGCCAAGCTCAATCCCGACAAAGATGAAGAGCTCTGGATTCAGATTCTCACCCGTCCTATTCCAGATGATTGGCACAAATCCACCACTGACAAATGGGTTCAGAGAGTCAAAAGTGGTGGCAAATCTTATCGTTTCTTAGGTATTGACTGGGTCTGGCTAATCACCGCTCTTGGTGCGCTTTTCCGCCCTCCACAGAGCGGAGAAAACGGCGAACCTATCAAGGTAGAACTCTCTGAACGCGCCAAAACTCAGGTCGAAAAAGCTGAAGAAAAAGCCACCAAGCTCGGCTACGAAGTCAAAATCCGCCTCACTTACCTCGGCTCTGATCAAACTGACGCCAAGCTCAACATGCAAGCTCTAGTTGGTACCTTCAAGCAATACAATTCCACCAATCTCAATGGTTTCAAGAGTATCGGTGGCACTTTTGACCGCGCCGCTATCGATTCTTACAAGATGCGCCAATTTACCGATCATGGTTTTATCCTCAATATTTCCGAGCTAGCCTCTGTTTATCATTTGCCGCACACCTCTGTAGAGACTCCAAATATCGTCTGGGCCACCAGTAAAACCGCCGAGCCACCAGCTCAGCTTCCGCTCATCACTGGCAATCCTAGCAACGACACCAACATCTCTGCCTTTGGTCTTACCAATTTCCGTGGTATCAATCACCAGTTTGGTATGCTACGCCGAGACCGCTCCCGCCATGTCTATATCATTGGTCAGACCGGGGCCGGCAAAAGCGGCATGCTAGAGCTCTTTGCACTCTCTGATGTTTTCTACGATCAAGGTTATTGTATTATCGATCCACACGGAGATTTTGCCATTAACAACCTCCGTTTTGTCCCAGAAAAGCGCATCAAAGATGTCATTTATTTCAACCCGGCAGACACCGAATACCCTGTTGCTTTCAACCCACTAGAACTCTCCGATCCTTCCAGGAAACCTAATGTCACATCAGAAGTCATCGGCGTTCTCAAACGCATGTTTGGCGATTCCTGGGGTCCACGCCTAGAGCATATTTTGCGCTACACTTTGCTTGCTCTCTTGGACCGCCCAGAAACTACTCTCCTAGACATTTCTCGTATGCTCACCGACAAAGATTTCCGCAAGGAAACCTTGGATTATTGTAAAGATGTTACCGTTCTCCAATTCTGGAAGCACGAATTTGGCCAGTGGAACGAAAAGCAGGTCAACGAATCTATTGCCCCTGTACTCAACAAAGTTGGTGCTTTTACCGCCAACCCAATCATCAGAAACATCATCGGTCAGCCAAAATCTAGTTTTGATATCCGTCGTATCATGGACAAAGGTAAAATCCTAGTTGTCAACCTCTCCAAAGGCCTCATCGGCGAAGACAACGCCGGTATTCTAGGCGCCTTCCTGGTCACCAAAGTTCAGCTTGCCGCTATGAGCCGCTCTGATATTCCAGATGTAGCTGATCGCCGCCCATTCTACCTCTATGTAGATGAGTTTCAGAACTTTGCCACCGATAGCTTTGCTGTTATCCTCTCCGAGGCTCGCAAATACGGGCTCAACCTCACTGTTGCTAACCAATATATTTCTCAGATGACTGACCAAGTCCGTGACGCCGTCTTTGGTAATGTCGGTACTACTATTTCTTTCCGCGTGTCCGCCGATGATGCGCCGCTCCTTGTCAAACAGTTTGAGCCTACTTTTGAAGCCCAAGATCTCTTACAGATGAACAACCGCAATTTCGTCATTAGCATGATCATTAACGGCGAAAAGGTCCCGGCTTTCTCTGCTACCACCCTTTCTATCCCGCAGACACCAAAAGACAATTTTGCCGCCATTATTAGCTCCTCTAGAGAGAGATATTCTCGCCCTCGCGCTGAGGTAGAGGCCGAAATCAAAGAAACCATCGAGCAAGCCGAGAAATACAAGAAAGAGCTCAAAGATTCTGGCCGGGCCGCTGGCGAAGCTGGAAATCTACAGGGGTCCATATCTGTTAATTCTGCATCCAAGGAACAGGGAACAACCATTTCCAAAAAAGGCTTTGTCTATCAGCCTACCGCCAAAGATGATTTTAGAAAGCTCAAAATTTCCCCTAATACCGCCGAAGACAAAAGCGGCCGCCCAGGTCTCAAAGATTTAGGCAAAATGGTAGAACTAGCTGCCAAAGAATCAGCCGGGGAATCAAACACCAAATCTCCATTAAAATCACCAATAGAAGCCCCTAAAAACGCCCAGCATGTACCTAAAAACCACAAGAAGTATCGTCCTAACCGTTACCACAAACACCACCGAGAGTCCGCACCAGAGCCTCACAGCACCAAGGCCGAAAATTAGTCCTACTCCGCATAAAATTTATGCTAAAATAGAATCAAGCAACTGGGTTTCGTACCTTAGGAGGTGATATTTATGGCAGCATTTGAGACCTTTGAAATCAAGGAGTTTAATTCAAATGAAAGTAGCTTTATTACAGCAGAAGAGCTCTTAGACAAGACCAGAGCTGCAGGTAAAACAAACCGAGAATGGACAAATTTTGCCCCGGTAAATGAGATCGTCAAAACCTGCACTTCCCCCAATTTTCCCCAAAAAATCAGGGAAGAGATCGCAGACATAATTCTGGAACAATATGTCAATCATCGAATTATGATGCTTTGCAATCAATGGCAGTGCTATGAGCCAATCAGCGCCACCTATGCCACTCTTGACGAGCGTGCCGTGGTCAAATGCCTCAATATCTCTAAAAATGCAAAGCTCAAGGCCAAGTTTTTCCGGGCCATCATCAAATATTTCATCCTCAGGAGCTATCAGGATAATCGGCGTATGTTCGCATCTGGAATGGCTCACGAGCGCTTTGAAAAAGCCTGGACCAGCCACGAACTGAGGGATCTGGAAAACAGGGAAGCATCAGGGGAGGAAATTGACTATTTTGAGTGGCGCGCCGATTTAGAGCGGCGCTACTGGGAAGACTATCTTGAAGCGGAAAAAGAAAATCTGTTTGAGCACGATTTTCATCGCTCATATGGTATCATCAGAGAATTTGTTGTGGGGAGCAAAAGACTCAACATCATGAGCGGCGTTTCTTGAACCCAAGTTGCTAGCGGGGAATCAATACTTCCCCGCTTTTTCATGGTTTATAGAGGTAAACCAACAAAATTCACCCTATCGTTCCCTTATCCACCTCTGTTGGGGGCTATCTTTGCCTCTGTTATACCACCTTTTCACCACTGTTGTACTCTCTTGTCTACCCCTGTATTTACTTCTGTAAGCTAGCATTTTGACACTATTATTACCCCTGTTTCACCCCTGTTAAATCACTACAAGGCCATATAAGGCCAATTTAGGCACCAAAAAGCCATAAACGCTAAACTATACATCAAAAGCAGGCAATCGACCTAGAATCGCACGGAAATAGGGAAATACAGCAAAAATAAACATAAGCACCTATAAATGGACCAAAACCGGCCCGCAAAAGACGCATGAGTTATCAACTTTTGTGCAAATCCTTAATGTCGCACAATGTATCTTTTACGACATACAACCTATTAAAGCCTCGCCACATCAACACTCGGCTGGTATGACAGAACCATACTAGCAATTGTCCTTTTTATCCTGTATATTAGTCGATCCTCAGTCTAGCTACTTATGTTTATATTCAAATAATCTTTACTAAATACCCCTTAAATCTCACCAAGACACCTAAGGCCGCAAGTGCCAAACTTCGAGTATCCAAGTAGCCACCCCTGATATCCCCAATATCACCCCTGGTAGCCTCTGTTGTGTACCGTAAGGTTTTCAAGCTCTTCCGGGCAGTTTCCAAGCGTTTTTGCAGACTTTTCCACAGCGACCCCTGTTATGGTCTGCATCTCCAGCCAAAATCCGCCAAATTTTTTAATTTGACTTTTCCCTGGTTTATTTCCCTATTTGCTTCCCTCCCCTGTTATTTCTCCCATTGTGGTGACAAAATGCGTCAAAAACACCAAAAGAAAAATCGGCTTTGTTTCCCTTCCCGAACAAAAACCGAACTTAATATCCCCTATCAAACAGGGGTCCACCCCAGTTATTTATTAACAGAGGTCCGCCCCTGTTATTTTAGGTACCCCTTTCCTTCCACCCTTACATCTATATACTCTGGGTGAAGATCGTGTTCCGCCACATATTTTATCATTCTATCCGTATCTTCTGCGCTCACCGCCGTCCCTCTATCAATGTTATATTTCACATAAAAATCATACCCCTTAATAAACAGGTGTATCTCTCTGGATTTCCCAGTTGGCACCACCGCTCTATCCGCCGCATATTCTAGATCTTTTAGATCCGTTTCTAGCTGTGCCACATATTCTTTCATCCGGCTCGTCACCCCCATCTTGCCTTCGTCTATGATTTCTATTGTCGGTTGTGGTATATTTTTTGCCGCTTCTGCTTTTTCCCTTTTCTCTACCCATACCGTCAGTTCCATTATCACCACCACTGTCACAATCGTAATCACCGCCAACACTGAAAGTAGCTTAATTACCTTTTTGACCTTAGTCTTCTTGCGCGCCGCCAAGCGCTCCGACTCTGATTCTTGGCGCTCCCATTCCTGGGCAATCGTCCGCCCTATCTTTACCGAAGAATTTTTCGAGTCGCCACCCCTAGACATCTATTTTTCTCCTTCAGCAATCACAATCTCTGCCAAATCTTTAGCTGCATTTGGCTTGTAAGTCTCATGTAATTTTTCCGCCAACTCCTCCCGGAGCTTTGGATTTTTTATCAATTTCTTTGCTAGCTCTAGCAAAATCCCTGGTTGCTCCACCATCCGCTCGTCGCCCACCATACTCACGGCACCTAGCTCTACTAAGTTTTCTGCATTTTTAACTTGATGACTGCCTGGCAGTTTTTCAAAAGGCACCAATATCACTGCCTTAGATAGCGCTGCTAGCTCTGCAATCGTCGTAGCGCCAGCCCTAGAAATCACCACATCTGCCGCTCCTAAAAGCTCATTCATCGCCGAATTAAATCGCCACATCCTAAAATTAGACTGCAACTTAGCCTTGTCCCAAGTTTCATATTTCTTTAGATCTACCATATCTTCATAAAGTTTGCGCCCTGCCACCAACCCTACACTTGTAAACTTCAACATTTCCGGCAAAATCTCCCGCACCGCCTCATTAATATGTTGCGCGCCCTGACTCCCACCAGTAATCACCACTAGTGGCTGGTCCACTGGAAACCCAAAAGCCTTTTTTAGCTGCTCTTGCTTAGTCTTACTAATCTTTCTAAACTCCGGTGCCACTGGCACGCCAGTTACTACAAATCTTTCATCAGTATTATTATCACCTTTTTCCTGTGACAGTGCTACCACCTTAGCGTGCTTCATCAATATCCTGTTTGCTAGCCCCGGAACCGCATCACTCTCGTGCACTATGTATGGCACTCTCAAGACTCTTGCCACCAAACCTACTGGCAGCCCCACAAATCCGCCTTTCAAGAAAATCACATCTGGCCGATTATCTTTTGGTAACATCCGGAAAAAGCTTTGCAAAATTCCACCTATAAAACGGACAAATCCAACAATATTTCCCCAAATAATATCTTTGAGAGTTATTCCAAAATTCTCAAAATAATCTTTTAGTTCCCAGCCAGCATAGCGATGGAATTTTCCCGCCATCACTTTGCGTACTCTGATATATTGTCTCTTTCCCGAAATTCGGTCTTCTTCCCCCCAGCTTACTCCTATTTCTGTTGTGATTTTTACAACATTTTTGTAATACTTCTTATCTGTCCAGAATTCTATTCTGGCTCTTGGCTTCAAGCTCAAAATCTCACGCACTACCGCGACGGCTGGCGTAATATGACCCCCTGATCCCCCGCCGACTACTAATACTTTCATTATTTACCTCTCTACCAGTATAACACGAAAGTTGGCAAACTAACCCAATTGAAAACGCAATAAACATCATACTTGTGCCACCATAGGAAAGTAGCGGCAGGGTTATCCCTGTTAGTGGTATCAATCCCGTCATTGCTGATATATTTACTATTACATGTACCGCTATCCAGGCAAACACCCCCACTGTCACTAGTCCCCTCTCCGTATCTAGCCTGGTAGATACTTTTAGTATCCTTAGTAGCAACAAGAAAAACGCCAGTACTACTAGCGCCAGTCCGCGAAATCCAAAAGTCTCTCCCATCACTGCAAATACCGAGTCATTAATAGATTCCGGCAAATACCCTGTTGCTTGCACGCTATTTCCAATCCCTACTCCTAAAAGCCCCCCGGTACCAATTGCCATTTTGGCATTATCAATGTGGTAATTCTCATCCGCATTTCCCTCTCCAGAATAAGTCGTCATTCTTTCTATTCGGTGTGGCGAAGAAAAAATCGCAAACAGCCCGCCCGCCGCTATAATCGCTAATGCCGCTATAAAATATCCTATTTTTATTCCGCTCATAAATAGAATCGCCATAATAATTGCCACCATCGCCATACCCGTTCCCAAATCTTTTTGGAGTATCACTGCAAATACCAGTGCCAAACCAGATACAATTGCAAACGGCTGCAAAAAATCCCGCGATTCCAGCTTCCCTTCTTTCTTCCATTTCGCTGCAAGCTGCGCTAGATATAGTACTAATCCTAGCTTCACTAGCTCTGCTGGCTGAAAAGTAGTTACCCCCATGTTTATCCATCTACATCCACCCATCTCACATACCGCCAGTGGGCTATTTATTGCTGCAGCCGCCGCCAGCAGCGCACAAGAAGCCAGCCCTATCATCATAATCCATTTAGCATAGGTCCTCAACTTTTCGTATGGAAATTTGAAGGCAAAAATAAACGCTACTATTGATGCTACCACCGATCTCAACTGGTTAAAGAAAAAATCATTAGTCCCCATCTGTTTATCTGGTGGCGCTGTTGCATTGATAAAATTAGCTCGCTGCGGACCAATCGCATAAATCACTACTAGCCCCACCGCCATCAAAATGAAAGTTATAACCGCAATTATTCTATCACTTTTATGCTTACGCATATTTCCATTCTATCATATTTCGCACGAAAGTTATATTCAGCTTTTCCGCAAAACAATATCTTATATAATCTTTGTTTAGCTTCGTACGAAACGGTAGTTTTGCATTGTATTCGTTTAGTTTTTCTATAAAACAATATCTTATATCATCTTTGTTAGCTTCCTACGAAACGGCAGTTTTGCATTGTATTTGTGGTAGGAGATTTAGAAAAGAAAAAACATATATTCCTGACGCTTGCCAGTGTATGATGTTTTTTCTTTTCTAAGTCTTACAATGCAAAACTATTGTGAGTAGGAAGCTAAACAAAGATCACACTTACACTATTCCACCTGCCGCTGCCACAAACACGCCAATCAACGCCAAAATCCCAGCAATCACCCAAAATCTCATCACAATCTTTGCTTCGCCCCAACCTTTTGCTTCCAAATGATGATGAATCGGCGCGGAAATAAATATCTTTTTATGGAATAATTTCTTCCAAGTTATTTGCAGTAGCGAAGACCCTGCCTCCACCACTAATAGTCCGCCAATAATTGGAAGCAAAAAGAAAGAATTTGTCATCATTGCTACTACGCCTAATCCTGCACCCAGCGCAAAAGATCCTACATCTCCCATCATAAACCTGGCTGGCGGCACATTAAACCACACATAGGAAAGCAGCCACCCTACCACTGTCAAACAAAATCCTACCAGCATCCACTGACCTTGGTATAAGGCAATCACCGCAAAAGCTCCATAGGCTATCATCATTAGCCCTCCGGCCAAGCCATCTAGCCCATCAGAAATATTCACTGCATTAGATGTTGCTACTACCGCAAAAGCAAATACTGCAATCATCAAAATTTCCGGCAATACCCACTCGCCAATAAACGGAATATGGATTGAGCTCCAGCCTAATTTTACCGCAAAGAACCAACCTAGCGCTACTCCCACTATTGTAATCAGTGCAAATTTTACTGGCGCCCTCAGGCCGGCTGCTCCGTGCCCATCACCAAATACATTGATCATATCGTCTATCAGCCCTACAAAAGCACCACCCAAGAATCCCAGCAGTGGCAGCCAAGTCTGACCCCTATCCCAGTTGCAAAAATATGTTACCACCGCTACTGTTATCACCCCAATAATCCCCGCCATCGTTGGGAAATGTCGGCCCTTAAATTTATGTTCGTGCAATTTTCTCATTACCGGCAAATCTTTACCGTCTACTGCTATTTCTTTTTGTTTCTTCCAGAATTTATATTTATATGCAAAATGCGTATAAATCGGCGTCAAAAACATCGCCAAAAGAAATGATCCCACCGAAAGCAATATTCCGTAAAACAATTCTCCGCTAAAGGTAAACATTAATTTTGTCCTCCTGGCTTTATCTGTAAATAGTCTATCATATATTCACTCATTTTGTCGAAAATTGGCATGGCATCTTTTTCGCCTTCCATCTTTTTCCCATCCCCCCATATCTTCACCATTATAACATACTCTGGCATTTCTCCCTCTGCTCCGCCAAATCCAATGTAATTCCCTACCGTTTCATCAAAGGTATAAGCTCCGTCCTTAATTCCCTGGCTAGTACCAGTTTTTCCGCCAATATAATATCCGGCTTTATCCGTCCCATTTGTCCTTTTATAAGCTCTTGTTCCATATAACATCTGGCGCATCGTACTAGAAGTTTCAGTAGAAACCGTTGTTCTAATTGATTCCGGAGAATCTTGATATAGAAAATCTCCATTTTCTGCTACTTCTCCAGCCACTACTGTTGGTCTATAAAATTCTCCACCATTTATTACGCTAGAAAATGCACTGGCAAGTTGCATCATTGTAATCTGCATACCTTGGCCAAAAGTCATATTTGCGTATCTAGAATTATATGCATCCGCCGCATCTGGCTCCGTTATTACGCCTGGCGATTCAAATAATTCTATCCCCGTATATTCACCAAAACCAAAAAGATCATGATAGTATTTATAAAGTATATTTTTACCGGCCTGCGTAATTTGATTATTGTCGCCGCCCAGCCACAAAAGCGCCGTCATACTACTAGTATTCAAAGAATAATCCAGACCTGTCTGCATAGTGATAGTACCAAGTTGGCCCTTATATGCGTTCTCAATCTTCCAATTATCTACCGTCATATAGCCGCTGTTATTATAGGTAGTCTGTGGCGTCATTTTCCCTTGATCTATCGCTGCCGAGAAAGAAAATGTCTTGCACATCGAGCCCGGCTCATAGGCCGATTCTAGTGGCTCATTTATAAACACCGAAGCATCCTCTATGTTAGCATAGTTCGTTGCATCATAAGTCGGCAAGTTCGCCAGCGCCCACACTTCCCCATTTTGCGGATTCATCACTAGCCCTGCCGCGTGCGTTGCAGTAGAAGAATCCATCTGTTCTTTCAAATATTTTTCCAAGCGATATTGTATATTTCTATCTACCGAAAGCACTACATTTTTACCATTTTTGGCCGGCACTCTCACATTATCATCGCCAATCGAAAGCGCCACATTATTTACATCCGTCACCGTTTTTAGTACGCCATCTTCTCCAGCTAGCTCCTTGTCTAGCGCACCCTCCACGCCATATTGGCCTTTACCATCATTATTTACAAATCCCAGCAATGACGATGCCATTTGTCCCTCCGGATACACCCTGGCATTACCTTCTTTTAGATAGACTCCAACAAGCGCGGCCTCTTTTATTTTTTCTGCCGCGTCACGCTTTAGCCCCCTAGCTAGTACATAATATCTTCTAGTTTTGTCTGCTGTTGCATCCTTAAATTCCGCCACCATTTTGTCTTTTGGAATAATTTTAGAAAGCGTTGATTCCAACTCTTCGGCATCCACCAACATCGGATCTATCACTACTGTCCAGCTAGATTCATTCATCACCACCAGCGTCGGCTGGTCTCCATCCATCATGTAGATTTCCCCGCGCTCTGCCTTGATGGTGCTCTGCACAATGTGCTCGTCCTCTGCTCTTTTTACCCAGCTATCATGTTGCACGATTTGAATCAAAAACAGTTGCAGCAAAATCACCACAACTGCCACTGTAAGACCTACTTTTAAGACTTTTTCTCTGGCCTTCATTCCTTTATTATATCATTTATTCATTAGCATAACCAGCTGGTTTGCCGTCTGGCATATTGGACGCCACCTGGGAATTTTCTGCTGCTGCAATCGAAGTCAATCTTGCTTTCTCTACCGCCAAATCTTCTTTCCTAGCTTCAAGGTCAGAAATTTCATCTTCAATGTTAGAAAGCTCATAATCATAATTTGTAGCTTTCACGCTCTGCGTGGCATATATCAAACCCACTATCAGTACCATCATTCCAAAAATCGCTGCTAGACTTAGGTTCCCCAATCTTTTTGTGGTATGTCTGACTATGTTTTGATTACGAGACCAAGAATTTGTCACCGTTCCTCGCCTTGAGACATATTCATTTCGCATTTTTTGTTTTTTACTCCTTCGTCGCAGTTTTTATTTTTATTTTTGTTTTATACTATTCTCGCAAACTTGCTTCGCATCGTTTACAATCCTATTTATCTTGTGTATTGGCAGACCAAAAAGTTCCTCGCTTTTTTAGCCCATATTTCTTGTCTATAAATAATATTCAAAGACCGGAGTGGTTATCTTTTCCAGAGCTATAAGTGGCAAAGGCCACTCCGGGAAGGTCATATATTATTTATAAACACCTACCAAGGCTCTAACCTTGGTCGGAGGTTTCCCTCCACATAGGACCCTGCCGTTTTAACGGCGAGGGTCAAAAAGTCTTAGCGAAAGTGAACTTTCACTTTTTGTGCGCGTGATTTGTTAGCGACAATGATTTGACGTGGCATATTTTGCCTCCTTTTTTTATTTTATTTTTTTATTTTTAACAATTCCAATGCCCTTCATGCTAAACCAAGCAGTACTTCGTAAATCTAGCAAGAATTCTTCTCTGGCCAAACGGCCCTAACGATATTCTTTAGTTAGATTTTACAAGCGGCTCTCAGCTTAGCACTGCGGGACCTTGGGTTGTTAACTAACTCCACTTTCTCCGCAATAATTGGGCTTTTATTAATTATTCTAAGTTCCGATTCTTCCCCCAAGCTCGAAACTTTTTTAAAATAATCTTTTACCAACCTATCTTCTAGACTATGGAAAGTAATAATCGCTACCCTCCCTCCATGATTCAAAAGTTTTGGAATCAAAGGTAAGGTTTTTTCGATCTGGGAGAGTTCGTCGTTCACAGTAATTCTAATCGCCTGAAAAGCTTTTGTCGCCGGATGAATCCGAGTCCGTCTAGCATTTCCAGCAATCGCGTTAGAAAGTTCCAATGTGCTATTAAATGGTCTTCCCGTTACGATAATTCCTGCTACTTTCCTAGAAAACCCCGGACTCATTTCTCCATACTTTTCAAAAATTTCTATCAGTTCCCTCTCGCTCCATTTATTCACGATAGTTGCAGCCGTTAAAGCTTGCCGCCTGTCCATACGCATATCAAGAGGCCCATCATTTAGGAAAGAAAATCCCCTAGTTTCCTGATCTAGTTGCGGAGAAGACACCCCAAAATCCGCCATTACCATGTCAAAAGTATTTCCACACTCAACTAACTGTAGCGCCGCACTATAAAAATCCATATGCAAAATCTTTACGCCTTCACTTTCGTACTTCAACTTCAAGATTCCCACTGCATAATCGTCCCTATCTACCAGACAGGAAGTTTTATAATTCCGCGTTACATCCAAAATTCTGCTTGCGTGTCCCGCATAACCCGCGGTTAGATCAAGATATGATTCACCCGGCTCCGGTTTCAACGCTTGCAATACTTCTGCTAGTAACACTGGTTTGTGGTGTTCTTCCATTGTATA
The DNA here is from genome assembly GCA_017404515.1 of Candidatus Saccharimonadota bacterium. Classification (GTDB taxonomy): domain Bacteria; phylum Patescibacteriota; class Saccharimonadia; order Saccharimonadales; family Saccharimonadaceae; genus Nanosyncoccus. Next base: position 12,569 of record JAFRCG010000009.1, read on the forward strand.
TATTGTAACACATATACAATTTGACGATGTTTGAGATCGCCCAACTAGAAATTTTCGCGTGTTTATTTTTGTATGGTTTTTGTTATAAACACACTAGTTCACCACGGACTTAGTCCGTAGTCGTTGAGAGACTTAATGTGTGATGATTGTTCATTAGAGTTAATTGGGAGGTGTTTAAAAGATGTGCATATGGTTTTGATTTCGCGTATCCTAAACGCGCGCCAAAACTCCTAGTTGGCCAATCTCAAACTTTTTTAATGTTCTTTTTATTTTTTGTGGTTTTTGTGTTTTATTCCACTTGTCCTTAGTTTAGCACAACTTTTTAGAAAAAGTCAAGACAATTTTTGCCCAAAATCCCACTTTTTTGCTTTTCCACCGTATCTGTGGAAAACTATTCATTGACATACCACTAATCCGGTGTTATAAAATCCGAACACTTTGCGCCACCAATGCTTCCCTTCTTGTTCGGTTTTATACGGTTGACAAAATAAAATACTATTTTAGTTTTTATTCTTCCCTTCTGTTTTATAGTGTGCTATAATGTAAATACAAAGACGAGATGTCGACCGAAATGGCGCCTCTGTTGCGTACTATCCTAGGGGAAACCACTAGATAGGCGAGTACTCGCTAGTAGACACTCTTTAGGGTGTCTACTATTTTTGTGCTAATATGTGGCCTCTAATAATCTTCATCAAATCCTCATTACTGTCTGTAAAGCTAAAATAAATTACACTGGCGATCATGTCAGCTAGCTGAATCAAATCTTCATTTTTAGAATCAACAAATCTCAATTTCTTCAACTGTCCTTTCCGGATATTTTGCCTGAAAAAAGTCTTTATCTTTTCATTGTGTTTTCTACCGCTTTTCCCATCTATTCTTATATCGAGTTTGTCATTTGACCCTATTTTCGTAATTACTTTTAATATGGTATTATAATACAAATCAAATGCTTCGATATTTTCTTTTATCATCTTTTTATCAATAATTACTGTAGATATTCCAAATTTATTTTTATTTATCTCCTCCAAAAACATTTTTCTCGTTTTCATGCTAGCCTTATGAAACTTGAACTCTTGGCCAGATTTTAGATGAAACTTTTTCCTCAAACCATTAATTACCTCTATCATCTTTGCCGCATCTTCTTTTGTCTCAAAATACACCGCGGCAATGCAAAAATACTGGCTTGAGCCTCTTGCAAACTTAAACCCAGGATCCCCCGAATCATCTATGGCTACAATTATCATTTTATCCTTAAATTATAAGCACACCGCCAAAACCTATACAAGCACAAGCCCGTTAAATCTACAAAAAGCAGTTATAATATTTCTAGGGGGCATATCCACCAAGAAAACATTAGATTTTCTTGCTGGAATATCACCTGGAAAATTCAGAAGCACTCTTGTTTTTACAAGATCATTCGTCTACTTTTACAAGAAATTGTATCTACGACCAAAGTTGCTTCTCTGGTTGAGTTGGTACTCGTGCCACCGCCTATCCGCTTTCGTATGTGTTCTCAGGCAACTACAACTGGGGCAGTGGTAACCTGAACAACCAGGACTCCAACGGGAACTGGTGGTCTACCGCAGCCAACAGTGATAGTAACGCGTACAACTTGAACATGAATAGTAGCAATCTCAACCCCCAGAATAACAATAATAAGGCCAACGGGTTTGCTCTCCGCTGCGTCTCCCTGCTTATTCAGTGAACTTTCCACGCCCCCCACAAAAAATTAATATTGATATTCCCACCCCACCAAGTCAAAAATCTCTTTTTGGATTTTCGTCGATTTTAGATGCTTCATGTGTCCCATGTAAGACATCACGGAACTCGCATCTCTCAGCCCCACTGCCACTTCCATCACCGCTTTACGATACCGCCCTGCCAACCTCGTTCCTGGCAGCAATCGATTTGGATATATCCTCACCCCCAAAAATGTCACGCCTTTGTTTATGTTCTGCACATACATTTTCTTTGGATGTAGTTTCAAATGTATCCCCTCCAAAAATATTCGTATCGCTTCAATATCTCGCATCGCTTTATCTAGCTGACTCTCTGGCACCAACAAGAAAAAATCGTCCACATACCTACCATAATATTTATACTTCAAAGTGTTGCATACATATCTGTCCAGCATATCCAAATAGATATTAGAAAGTAGCTGCGAAGACAAGTTTCCAATCACAATTCCCTTACCCTTAGGCTGACAAAACAAACTTTTACTATTTGGTAATTTTATCCACTCCTCTTCATGCCCTCTTTTCTGCACTCCCACAATCGGATCGTCAAAAATCACTTTCCGCCAAAGGTATTTAGTTACATAATATTCTCGTGGTCGCCTTGCCTGCCCACTTGCCGGAAACTGCCTATCAAGTCCCCAAACCACTCTCTCAAAAAGTCCGTTTCTCGGCAAACTCATAAAATACCCCTGTATATCCATCTTGATAATATAGACTGGCTCTTTGTATTTAGAAATCGCTTGATTTTCCATTTTTCTTAGTCTTTGCACACCTAGTAACACTCCCTTCCCCTTCCGGCAAGAGTACGAATCATAAATCAGCCTCTTGTCCCACCAATCTGCCACCATATTATATAGAAAATGGTGCACCACTCTATCTCTAAACGGCGCCGCAAAAATCTCCCGTATCACTGGATCATGTACAATAAATGCAATCCCACGGCTTGGCTCATACTTTCGCTCCAAAATATCGTCTCTCAAGATTTTGATGTTTTCTACCGCATTCACTTCAAACCGAAACTCATCATCTGTCCTACGCTTAGCCTTCCTAGCTTCCAGATAGGCCAGCCACAGCATCCTAAACAGCCAATCAGAAAACTCCTCCCCATCTCTCCGCTTAAATTTTTCCTCCATTCTATTTCTCTAGCTTCTTTAGCTCTGATTTTATTTGAGTATTTGCATCCACCAGATTGTTTTCTAGCCGCAGCGTCTCTTCTGCCTCAAAAATCCCCATATCCATCAATATCATTAGTTCCACTTTTAGTCGCTCGTTTCGCCGGCGAATCGCCCCTAGCGTCTCCTTGGCCGGCATCTCCCCTGTCGCGATTTCCGTAATATCCACCAGCGATTTCAGTGTTTCTCTGGCCAAACTCTCCACAATATATGTCCGCGCGTGAGGCGTACAATGGATATATTTGCTATATATCTGTTGGTTGATACTCCGCATCAGCGCTGCTATCGAGGGGTAGAGTTCCTTGGTCCGCACAATCTGATTCACTCTCTGTTCGCGCTCTTTGCGGACATTCCGGATTGTTTTTAGCTCTTGCTTACTCAGTGGCTTTGGCAATTCAAAAATTACCATATCTGGGTCTTCACTTACCACCTTCACGCCAATTCGTTCCAAATTTTCTCTGAGGAGATCCAAATGGCGAATCGACACTATCCCGTCATCAAATTTAGAGTAAAAATCTCTATCTTCTTTGATAGAGGGTTTTATTCCAATTTGTGGCGCCAGCATGTGGGTATAGATCATCGCCGAGTTTCCGCCAATCTTATACCACCCCGGGCCGGAGGCAAAGACAATCACTTTATCATAGTTATTTTGTTCTGCTTCAAACACCTTAGATTTTATAGTTTGATACCGTCGCACTGCCTCCCGGCCCGCCGCAGATTTACGCATCTCCTCTTCAGACTTGCGCTTTTTCTCATATTTTTCTATTTCAGAGTTCAAGCGTTCAAAAGCCCCCACCTTTGACTTTTCTACAGAATATGTTTTGCTATTTTCAATTTTTTGGGCGCGAGAATTCCCTTTGTTTAGTTCCAATTCAAAAGGTAATTTCTCTTGTTTCATTTTCATTCCACCTCTGTCTTAATTTATATCTGTTCAAATTTCTTATTCAGGAAAAAATCCTTGTTTTTGTTCTCTGGCTCCAGTGGGCGGCAGCGCATGCGGATGGCTTGTGAATCTAAAAAGCCTTGCTTTTTAGATTCGGCCTCCTTATGCGCTGCTTCAGAGTCATGGCAACCCATTACCCACACCTCTTTTGTAGTGGGGAACAAAACTGGGGTGAGATTTCCACATCTCACCCCAGTTACCCATCTTTTTTAATTTACTTTTTCACAACTTTTTTATCTCTCTACCTGTGTGGGTATGGGTTGCTAATTAGAGGGAGACGCAGCGGAGAGCAAACCCGAAGGCCTTATTAGCGTTACTCTGGGGGCCGAGATTGCTACTATCCATGCCCAGGTAGTACGCGTTACTACCACTGTAAGCCGCGGTAGACCACCAGTACCCGCCGGAGTCCTGGTAGTACAGGGTACCAGAGCCCCAGTAGTAGCGGCCTGAGAACACATACGAAAGCGGATACCGACGGGCACCGGTGGAGCCGGAGGAGTTATTGCCAAGCGAATAAGCATTCATGAGCGTTGCGAAGGATTTGTTGCCGGTGGAGACA